>DATJSR010000029.1:0-11014 GCA_035504015.1 Steroidobacteraceae bacterium | reverse complement strand
CTGCTGACCGAGCCGCCCTCGCCGATCTGCGACTGCGTGTAGCGCTCGAGCCCGACCCGCTGGATGAGATCGAGCTGGGTCTCGAGCCAGTCGATGTGCTCCTCCTCGGAATGCAGGATCTCATCGAACAGCACGCGCGTGTTGTAGTCGCCGAGGCGCTCGCAGTCGGCGATCGCGGCGATGAGGTCTGTGCGGGATGCTCGCTCGAGCTGCAGGTCGCAATCGAGGATCTCGCGGACGTTCTCACCGATGAGGAGCTTGCCGAGGTCCTGCAGGTTCGGCAGACCCTCGAGAAAGAGGATGCGCTCGATGAGCCGGTCGGCATGCTTCATCTCGTCGATCGACTCGCGGTATTCGTACTCGCGCAGGCGCGCCAGCCCCCAGTTCGCGCACATGCGCGAGTGCAGGAAGTACTGGTTGATGGCCGTCAGCTCGTTCTTCAGTATCTGATTCAGATGCTGCAGGATGGTGGCGTCGCCCTTCATAGCCTTGCGCCCTTGTCGTTGATTGATGGCGCCCTGGTGCGGGCGGGACGCCGACCGCCCATATTGTCGTGGCAGGGCGCGGCGAGCAATTCGATCCGGGGCGCTGGGGCGGTGCGGGGTGCGGGCGCGGCGCGCAGTGACGGTGGTGCTGGCGCGCGGGGCTAGCGCGCGGTGCCGCTCAGGCGAAAGCCGCGAGGCCGGCGTCGTCGGCAACGGTAGCGCTCTCGCGCTCCTCGGCGAGCAGCCTCAGCACCGAGCCTCGGCAACACCCGCAGCCGGTGGCCACGGGCAGCCGGGCCTGCAGCTCGGAGAGGGTGTCCGCCCCCTGGCGTATGGCGCCGCGAATCTGCCGATCCGTCACCGCTTTACATATGCAGACGTACATCGATTCCCGCTCTCGGGTGGCCGATGGCGGTACGCTATATGCAAATGCGAATGATTGTCAACTACCAAACGAGAATGGTTGTTATTGGTTAACTCGAGCGGGGCAGTGATCGGTTCCCGTGGCGCCGGGGCTCAGCCCGGTGAGCGGCCGCGCTCCTCGATGGCGCGCAGCTGGCGCACCGTCGAGCCTGCCGCTGCATTGGCCTGGCGCAGGAAGGCCGGAACCTCCGCCGCCGGCAACGGCCGGCTGATCAGATAGCCCTGCGCGCAATCGCATCCGAGCTGGCGCAGCAGATTCCAACCCTCGGGGTGCTCGACGCCTTCGGCGACCACCTTGAGTCCCACGCTGTGGGCGAGCTCGATGGTGGAGCGCACGATCGTCGCGTCGTCGCGCCGCTCGTGCGCGTGCTGCATGAAGGAGCGATCGATCTTGAGCTCATCGACCGGCAGGCGGCTGATCTGGGACAGCGAGGAGTAGCCGGTACCGAAGTCATCGATGGCGAAGCGTACGCCTGCCATGCGCAGCAGCTGCATGTGCCGCGCGGCAAGCGGCGCATCGCGCATCACGGCGCTCTCGGTGATCTCGAGCACCAGCCGCTCCGGCTCGATCCCCCGCTCGCGCAGGTAGCCGAGGATCTCATCGCCCAGGGAGGGGTCGAGAATGTCGGTGGCCGAGAGGTTCACGGCGATGTCGACCTCGATTCCCTCGTGGCGCCAGGCGGCGATCTGCCGCAGCGCCGCGCGCAGCACCCAGCTCGTGAGACGGCGCGAGCCCCCGGTGGCCTCGGCCAGTGGCACGAACTCGCTCGGAGAGATGGCACCCAGCTGCGGATGCGACCAGCGCAGCAGCGCCTCGAGACTGCGCACCGAGCGCGTCGCGATCAGGACTTTCGGCTGATACACGAGCGTCAGCTCATTCTCCTCGATGGCGCGGCGCAGGTCGGCGACCAGCGCGAGGCGACTGCGCAGCTCTTCGTCGCGACCGGGTGTGTAGAGCGCGATGCGCCCGCGCAGCTCCTCGGCGTCCTCGAGCGCGATCTGTGCACGCCGCAGCAGGTCGCGGCTGCTCGTGCCGTGCTCGGGCGCGGTGCACACACCGGCGGTGACGTGCAGCTCGAGGCTCACGGTCGGCAGGTGAAACCCGCTGCGCAGCGTCCCGACCAACTGCTCGGCGAGCAGCGGGGCGCGCTCGACGGTGCAGTCGCGTGCGAGCACCAGGAACTGATTGGGCCCGAGACGGGCGACGACATCGGCGGGGCCCGCGTTCTGGCGCAGCCGCCGTGCCGCCTCGCGCAGCGCCTCATCGCCCACCGAGTGACCGAGCGAGGCGTTGATCTCGCGCACGTTGCGCAGCTCGACCACGATGAGGGCGCAATGCGGCGAGGACGACTCGTTTAGGAGCTCATCGAGCTCACGCTCGGCGCGGCTGCGGTTGGGAAGCCCCGTCAGCGCATCGTGCGTGGCCTCGAAGCTGATGCGCCCCTCGCGTGCGGCGACCGCGCGCTGCACGTCCGTCACGGTGGAGGTGAGCGCCGCCAGATCGCTGTCCCCGGGCTCAGGCACCGCCGCGTCGTATTTACCGGCCGCGACGCGGCCGAGGGCCTGCGTGAGTGCGTGCAGCCAGCGTCGCCCGAGCATCCCGAGGGTCCAGGCGCCCGCGCCGCCGACGAGCAGCGCGATCGCGGTCGCGAGCAGCCATGCGCGGTAGGAGGCGCCCGGTGTGGGGTTGCCCGCGCCCAGCTCCGACCAGAGCGCGACGACTGTCACACCCTCGGTGAGCAGGACGGTGCTGAGGACCAGCACCAGGACGCGACGGCGGAAGCTACGCATGTCAATGCTCCGGCAAGCATTCTCGGTGCCGCGCCGCGCAGGCGACCAAGGAAGCTGCACAGCTGAGGATTGTGCGCATCCGCGACCGGCGGCGCACGGAAATTGCGCGGGCCTCGATGTTGCAGTGCAATGAATTACCCCCGTCGGGACGACGGAAGGTGGCAGCCGGGGCCTCGCGGGGGGCCCCCGATGAACGACATCTCACCGGGCTCATGCGCCGGCGAGGGTGAGGGGACCGGGCGATCGGGGCGATGCGCCCGGTCCGTCTCAGGAAGCGACGCTTACCAGCGCTTGGGGCCGCCGCCGCGGGGACCGCCACTGCCGCGCTCCTGCGCCTCGTTCACGCGCAGGGGGCGTCCGCCCAGCTCCTTGCCGTTGAGGTTCTGAATGGCGCGCGAGGCATCCGCGCGCGGCATCTCGACGAACGCGAAGCCGCGCGGGCGGCCGGTGTCGCGGTCGGTGATTACGTTGACCGACTCGACCGTTCCGTGCTGGGAGAAAAGGGTGCGGATCTCGTTCTCATCGGTGGAGAAGGGGAGATTACCGACGTAGATCTTCGTCATTGAATCAGGCTCCATGAAAACCGGCGCCGCGTGGAACTCTTGTGTGAGACGCGGGCCTTACACTCAAGGCAGGGATGCAAGCTGATGTAGGTTCGCTGCAGTCTGCCACCTGGATCGCCAACGATTCGGCTTTCAACGCGGAAGCCGGCCGTGCGGATCACGGTGCGGCAGGCGGCAGGGAAAGGGAAAGGTCACGAACCCGGCCGCACCTTACACAAAGCGCTTCCGGCGCACAAGCGCACGCGCCCGCAGGTCTACCCGCCGCAGCTGCCGACGGCGCAGGCCTGAGCCATGCGGCTCCTCGCCGGTACGGGGCCCGTGTCACAGGGGCGCCTTGCGGCTCGTGCCCCCGGCGTGCTTCGGCTAGACTGCGCGGCCTTCGCAGCTCGTTCATTAGAGGCATCGCATGGGGAAGGGTGATCGCAGGAGCCGTCGCGGCAAGCTGTATCGCGGCTCGTTCGGCAAGACGCGTCCGAAGGATCCGGCCAAGAAGAAGAAGCGCAAGAGCTCCGGCAAGCGCTAGCAGGACTGCCGGTGAGCCGGTTGCGCCGGCGGACACTCACCGGGACGGGCGTGCCGATGGGGGAAGCAGGCGCTTGCCGGCGGCTATCTCCGCCAGTACCCGCACCAGCAGTGCACGCTCGGCAGTCTGCACTCGCGCGGCCAGGGTCTCGGGTTCATCTCCGGAAGCTACCGGCACCGCCACTTGGGCGAGCAGCGGCCCCGTGTCGTAGTCATGATCCACCAGATGAATCGAGGCACCGCTGGCGCGCTCGCCCGCGGCGAGCACGGCGCGATGCACGTGCATTCCGTAAAGCCCCTGCCCGCCAAAACGCGGCAACAGGGCCGGATGGGTGTTGAGGATGCGCCCGCCGAAGGCGGCAAGCGTTGTCGGTCCCAGGCGCTTCATGTAGCCGGCGAGCAGCACCAGCTCGGCTCCCTCCTCGGTAAGCGCCGCACAGACGGCCGTATCGAGCGCCGCAGGCTCGGGGTGTGTACGGCCCGAGAGGTGCCGCGTGGGGATGCCGGCCGCACGCGCCCGGCGCAGTGCGCCCGAGTCGGCGTTGTTGCTGATGACAAGCACGATGCGCGCCGCGATCGCGCCACTCGCGCACGCATCGATCACCGCCTGCAGCGTGCTGCCCTCGTGCGAGGCGAGTACGGCGATGTTCACAGCAGCGTCCGCAGCTCACGCAACTCGGCGGCGAAGTGCTCGGCATGACCGGGCAGCTGCGCCACCAGCGCGAAGTCCTCGAACTCGAAGCCCGGCGCGACACTGCAGCCGAGCAGTGAGTAGGCCCCGCGTGTGCGTGCGGCCTGCCAGTGCCCGCGGGGCACGATGCCCACCGGCTGATGCCGGCTCGCCGGGCCGCCGAGCCGCTCGGTGCGCAGCTTGCACTGCCCTGCGTCGTAGACGAACAGCTCGAGAGGCGAGCCGTCGTAGAAGTGCCAGATCTCATCCGCGGCGACCACGTGCCAGCGGCTCACCTGAGCATGCTCGAGCAGATAGTAGATGCTCGTGAGCGCGCAGCGTGCGCCACGCTCGGCCTGCACGCGCTCGCTCGAGCGGTACAGCTCGCGATACCAACCGCCCTCGGGATGCGGCCTGAGCTGCAGGCGCTCGATCAGGGCCGCCGCGGCGCTCAACCGGCCGCCTTGACCGCCTGGATGAGCTCGGCCGCAGCCTTCTGCGCATCCCCGTAGAGCATGCGCGTGTTGTCGAGATAGAAGAGGCCGTTCTCGATGCCCGAGAAGCCGGCGCCCTGGCCACGCTTGATGACGATGACGTTCTTGGCGCGATCGGCATTCAGGATCGGCATGCCGTAGATCGGGCTCGACTTGTCGGTGCGGGCGACGGGATTGACCACGTCGTTCGCGCCGATGATGAGCGCTACATCGGCGGTTTCGAACTCCGCGTTGATCTCCTCGAGATCGGCGATCAGATCGTACGGCACGCCCGCCTCGGCGAGCAGTACGTTCATGTGCCCGGGCATGCGTCCGGCGACTGGGTGGATGGCAAAGCGCACCGTGACGCCACGATCGATGAGCAGCTGACAGAGCTCCCAGATCTTGTGCTGTGCCTGCGCCACCGCCATGCCGTAGCCGGGTACGACGATGACCTTCTGCGCGAAGGCGAGCATCACGCCCACATCGGACGCTTCGATCGGCTTCAGGCTGCCGCTCACCGCGGTGCTCGCCGCAGCCCCGGTGTCCCCGAAGCCCGAGAACAGCACGTTGCCGAGCGAGCGGTTCATCGCCCTCGCCATGAGCTGCGTCAGCAGCGTGCCCGCCGAGCCCACGACGGTGCCGGCGATGATCATCGCCGCGTTGTTGAGCACGAATCCCTCGAATCCCACGGCCAGGCCGGTGAGGGCGTTGTACAGGGAGATGACGACCGGCATGTCGGCGCCGCCGATCGGCAGCGTCATCGTCACCCCGAGCACCAGCGCCAAGACGAACAGCGCCGTCACCACGCCCGGGCCCACCTCTCCCACGTGCGCGACGATCAGGCCGGCACACGCGAGAGCGCCCGCGAGCAGCAGCAGATTGAGGATCTGCTGGCCGGAGAAGCGCAGGCTGCGCTTGATGATTCCCTGCAACTTGCAGAAGGCGATGAAGCTGCCGCTGAAGGAGACGGCACCGATGATGCCGCCCACCGCGGCCAGCGCTGCGCCGGCGTAGCCCTGCGAGGCCCCACGATACAGCTCCACCGCCGCAATGGCGGCCGCTGCACCGCCGCCCATGCCGTTGTAGAGGGCGATCATCTGCGGCATGTTCGTCATGGCGACGCGCTTGCCGCTCACCCATGCCAGCACCCCGCCCAGCACGATCGCGGCACCGATCAGCGGGTAGTTGCTCATGCCCGGATAGGCAAGGGTCACGAGGGTCGCCACCAGCATCCCGGCACCCGCCCAGAGGATGCCGCTGCGCGCCGTGACCGGCGAGCTCATGCGCTTCAAGCCGGTGATGAAGAGCACGGCGGTGACGAAATAGCTCACCTGGATGAGGAGCTCGCGCGTCATGCCGAGGCCTTTCGTGCGCCGGCGCGACCGCTCGATTTGAACATCTCGAGCATGCGCTCGGTGACCACGTAGCCGCCCACCGCGTTGCCCGCGGCGAGCAGCACGCCCACGAAGCCGATCGTATTCTCGAGCACCCCATGGGCGGCCCCGAGGGCGACCATGGCGCCGACGAGCACGATACCGTGCACGAAGTTCGATCCGGACATGAGCGGGGTGTGCAGGATCACCGGCACGCGCGAGATCACCTCGTAGCCGGTGAAAGCGGCGAGCATGAAGATATAGAGCGCTATCATCCCCGTCATGGTCGGCCCCCTTCGAGACGCTGGCGCGTCGGCTCGTGCTTGATGGCGCCCTCGTGCGTGAGACACGACTGCGCGAATACCTCATCGTTCCAGTCGATCGCGAGCTCGCCCTTGGGCAGCGCCGGGCGCAGGAAGTTGAGCAAGTTGCGCGCGTACATCTCGCTGGCGTTGTAGGCGAGCTGCGCGGGCAGGTTGATCGCGCCGATGATGCGCACGCCCTGGTGCTCGATCACCTCGCCCGCGCGCGTGAGCTCGCAGTTGCCGCCTTGCTCGGCGGCGATGTCGACGACGACCGCGCCCGGGCGCATGCGCTCGACGGCGCCGCTCGAGATGATCTTCGGCGCAGGCCTGCCCGGGACCGAGGCGGTCGTCACCACGGCATCGGCGGCGGCGATGCGCGCGTCGAGCACCTCTTGCTGCCTGCGCCGCTCCTCCTCGGTGAGCTCGCGCGCATAGCCGCCCTGCCCCTCCGCGCTGACGCCGGTGTCGACGAATTTGGCGCCGAGGGACTTCACCTGCTCGCGCGTGGCGCTGCGCACGTCGTAGGCCTCGACCACCGCCCCGAGGCGCCTGGCGGTGGCGATCGCCTGCAGACCGGCGACGCCCGCACCGATCACCAGCACCTGTGCGGGGCGGATGGTACCCGCGGCGGTGGTGAGCATCGGCAGGAACTTCGGCAGCGCATCGGCGGCGATGAGCACCGCCTTGTAGCCGGCGATGGCGGCCTGGGAGGAGAGCGCATCCATCGACTGTGCGCGCGAGATCCGGGGGATCAGCTCCACGGCGAAGCTCGTGATGCGGCGCTCGCGCAGCGCCTGCACCTCTGCGGCGCGCGCGTAGGGCTGCAGAAAGCCGATGAGCACGCTGCCCGGCCGCAGCAGCGCGATCTGCTCCACGGAGAGCGGCTGCACGGTGAGCAGCACGTCTGCGCGCTGCAGGACCTCCGCCGCGGAGCCCCATTGCACTTGCCGATAGGCAGTGTCGGGGAAATGGGCGCGCGATCCCGCACCGCGCTCGAGCAGCACTTGTGCGCCGCTCTGGGTGAGCTTGTCAGCCACTTCCGGGACGAGGCTCACACGGGTTTCGTGAGGCACGCTCTCGCGAAGCGTACCAATCGTTGCTGGCATGGGCGCCTTTCGGGTGCCGCCTCGCCAGCGCGTGGCCGGTCAGCGACGGCGGTTTGGAAACCCCAGTGAAATGAAGACCTTGTAACGTTGAATTCTTGCACAAAGCTGCCTTATCTTACAGCACCCATGTTGGGCATCGATTTGGATAGGGCCGATCGCGGCTGGCACGGCGACCTGCGGATCATCGCGAGTCCGGGGATGCGCGGGCTCTCGCAGCTGTCACTGCGCACGGATGTGGCGGGAATGCCGCTCGAGTGGATCGATTACCGCGAGGCGGCGCGCCTGTACCACCAGGAGCAGGTGGCCTACACCTGCGGCTCGCGGCTGTTCGCACTTTATGGGGGCGTCAACGCCCGCACCGGCTGCCGCACCATCCTGGAGGTCAACTCCATCGTCGCCACCGTGGGGCATACAGGCAACCCCGGGAATACGCGTCACGACTACGTGCCGCCGCTCAACAACCAGACCCTCTTTCGCCGCGACGCCTATCTGTGCATGTACTGTGGGCTGCGCTTCCCGGCGCGGGAGCTCTCGCGCGATCACATCCGCCCCTTCAGTCAGGGGGGCGCGGACACCTGGACGAACGTCGTGGCAGCCTGCCGCCGCTGCAACAACCAGAAGGCCTCGCGTACGCCGGAGCAAGCCCGCATGCAGCTGATCGCGGTGCCCTTCACGCCGACGTATGCGGAGTACATCTTCCTCAAGGGGCGCCGCGTGCTCGCCGATCAAATGGAATACCTGCTCGCGCACTTCCCGCGCTCGAGCCCGCTGCACGATCGCATTCAGCGCTGGCTCGCCTGATTTATCGGTGCAAACAGGCCTAGCGGGCGTTTGCGCGGGACGTGCCTGCGCTTCCGGCAGCAAAAGACGTGACTTTTGCTCCCTGCTCCCATGCAATGGCAAGGTTTGACACGTCCTAGGGGAGGCGCCGCTCAAGTGGTCTACCTGATCGACGCATCGGTGTACATCTACCGGGCGTTCTACTCCGCGCTCCCCGAGCGTGTCGATCGCGACGGCTATCCGGTGCAGGCCATCTGGGGTTTCGCAAAATTCCTGGGCGATCTTCTCGAGCGCGTGCGGCCCGAGTGGATCGCGGTCGCCTTCGACGAGCGGCCGTGCGTCAGTTTTCGCACGCAGCTCTATGCCCCCTACAAAGCGCACCGCGAGCCAACGCCCGCGGCTCTGGTACCCCAGCTCGAGCGCTGCGTCGAGGTGTGCCGACTGCTCGGGGTCACGGCACTCTCCAGCCGCGAATACGAGGCCGACGACGTGATCGGCAGCGTAGCGCTGCACATGCGCCAGCGCGGGGTGCGCGCCGCACTCGTCACACGCGACAAGGATCTTGCGCAGCTCATGCGCGAGGGCGATGTCTATTGGGACTATGCCAGCGCGCCGCCACTCGGCTATCACGACGTTGCGCGCCGCTTTGGCGTGCTGCCGGAGCGCTTCGCCGATTATCTGGCGCTGACGGGAGATGCGGTCGACAACATCCCGGGGGTCCCGGGGGTAGGACCGAAGACGGCAGCCGCGCTCATGCGGGAATTCGACTCTCTCGAGTCGCTCTTCGCCGGACTCGACCAGCTCGCCACTCTCAAGCTGCGTGGTACGGGCGCACTCATCGAGCGCCTGCGCGCTCACCAGCAGTCGGCCTACCTGGCGCGCCGCCTGACGCGCATCGCCTGCGACATGCCACTGCCCATCGAGTGCCAGCAGCTGCGGCGCCGCTCACCCGACCTGGCAGGGCTCGGCCGCTTCTTCGACCATCACGAGTTCGGGCCGCTGCTGCGCCAGCAGGCGCGGCGGTTGGCGCTCAGCTGAGCTGTGGCGCTACTCGGCGCTGCCGCTGACGATGCAGCCGCGCGGCTCGGCGTCGCCGTCGGGGCTGCGCGCCTCGAAGCGAATCCCCTGCTCACGCACCGTGCTCGCGCGCAGCCGGACGAACCAGCTGCCATCCACCTGCGCGCGCGCAGCGTACTCGGCCGCTCCAAGGTCGCGACCTTCGCTGTCGACCGCGACCAGCTGCTGCCCCGGCAGCAGACCCGGCACGCGGATGGCGAGCAGATTGGCCCGCGCATCGAGGCGCACGACGGTGCAATCGGAGGCGCCGCGGGTGACCGCCGGCAGACTATAGAAGCTGATGCGATCGGCTTCGGCCCAGGGGCCCTGTGCTGTGCGTGCGTACCAGCCGCCGGCTCCGCTCGCGAGCCCCACACCGACCAGCACGGCCGCGAGGCGCCAGCGGCCCGCCCGCTCGCTCGAGCGGCTGCCCTTGCGCGGCGCGGCCACGGCCGAGGATTCCGGCGTGCGACTGCGGCGCGCGGCGGTGACGGGCCTGTGCGACCGAGCGATCGGCGGCGCAAGCGTCTCGACCGTGTCGTCCTCGGGCGCGCTCGTGCGCGCCTCGGTGCCGAGCGTATCCTGCACGGTGCGCCACATCTCGACCTCCTGGACGCAATCGGCGCACGCCATCATGTGCAGCTCGAAAGCCTCCTGGGTCTGATGATCGAGATCCTGCGCGACGTACGCGGCAGCGGTCTGATTGCTCTGGAAACGCAAATGATCCATCGTTGAACCTCAGCGCGCTCGCGACACTCCGTTCTTGCGCAGGATCTCACCGAAGCGCTGGCGCGCCCGCCACAGCACTTGGTTGAACTGCAGGTCGCTCAATCGCAGCGCCCTGCACACGTCCTCCTTGGACTCCTCCTGCAAATAAAACCTGACGAGCACCTCGCGGTCGCGCGCCAGCGGCAGCCTTCGCAGCAGCGTGCGCACACACTTCGCCAGCAGCTCGTGATCGACCCGCTCCTCCAGCGAGAGCGCCTCGTCCCGCAGCTCCCGCAGATCCTGAGGATCCACATCTTGCCGGCGTGCGATCTCGCCGCGCCAGTACGCAGTCGCCAGATTGCACGCCGTGCGGTAGAGATAACCTCCCAGCTTGCTGGGGTCCTCGAGTCCATCCGAACGGATCTTCTTGATTGCCTGCAGGAAAGTGCGTTGCAGCAGATCCTGCGCGACATCCCGATCAATCCGTCGCTGCAAAAATATCTGCAACAACGGGCGACGGTATCTCACGTAGAGCTCGTTCTGAAAAGCAGAGCCGTCACTGATTGCAGATACGAGCCGGCTGTCCGCCTGCGCGGCGCCTTCCTGGCGCTGCGTTGCAGGCTGCTGCGGCGCGCTCTTGACAGAGTTCCCGCTGCTCATGGTTATGTCAAACGATCGCTCAGCGGAGAGCGAGCAGCGAGATTTGTTGTTCGCGCTGCGGCCCAGACCCCATATCCGCAGCCAACTCGTCGTCGA
>DATJSR010000028.1:0-4103 GCA_035504015.1 Steroidobacteraceae bacterium | reverse complement strand
CCGTCGGGGACAGGACAGGCGAGCCCGCCGGTCAGCGCGCAGACGCCCTCTCCGCAGAGCTGATGAGCCCCCGGGCACGCGGCCCCTGTCCGCGCCGGCGGGCAGTCTCAGGCGAAGCCGAGTGAGTTTGCGTGATCGGCGAGTGCGCCGCGCACGGCCAGCGCGAGCGGCCATCGTGCCTGGGAAGTGCGCAGATCCAGAGTGAACTCCAGCTGCGCACCGCACTGCCTTGCGGTGCGGTTGCACACGTTGAGCGGCGCTCGTCCGGGATATCGATGACCGTCGGTGTGCACCCGGAAGCCTGCCACACGCAGCCGCTGCGCCAGGCGCTCGGTGAGCGCGGTATCGCGTCCACCCAAGTAGATGCTGGCTTCCCCGAGACAGCCGTGCACGGTGAGCGCGATGTGGCTGCGCGCGAGCAGGGCGAGGCAGGCCGGATGATCGAAGCGATGGCTCGTCACGTGCAGGTCGCGATTGCCGCCGTAGGCCTTGAGGCCCTCGAAGCTGAAGAAGCTGTGCTCGGCGCCGGCGATGTGCTCGGCGAGCTCGGAGGTGCCGACCTCGATGCGTCCTCCATGCGGTGCGACGACCGCGACGCGCGACTGCGGTCGCTCGAGCAGCCGCACCCGATAATCGGTGCCATCGATCTCGTGCCGGGCGAGCTCGCTGAAGGAGCCGTACTTGTCGGGCATCGCCCGAGGATAGACGCCGCCACGGCGCGCCGCCACAGCGGCAGGCTGGATTCAGCCGCGCTGCGGCCGATCCCAGTCCTTCTTGCCCTCATCCTGGCCCGCCACCGAGTACAGGACCTGGGCGTTGCGCGTCTTCTGGAAGTCCTCGAGGGACTGGCCGCGCATCGCGGCGTAGATGTGCAGATTGGTGGTACCGACGACGGCGCCGAGCTTCTCGAGCAGAAAGAAGATGACGCCATAATGGATGAGCGCGCGCCAGTCGCGCCGGCGCAGCATGTCGCGCTCCTCTGCCGACAGCCCCGCCTCCTCGAAGAGCCCTTCGGGCTCGCTCAGAAAGCGCCGCCGGCGCTCGGGCTGGATCAGGCTGTGCAGGAAGGCATTGAGCCGATACGCCTTGACGCTGCGGTCGAGGGTGAACGGGTAGGTGCCGGGAAGCTTCTCGATGCCTTCCCACTCGTGCGCGATGCGCTTGCGGTAGTCGGCGAGCGGCTCATCCACCGGCTCATCCGAAGCATTCTCGAAGATCACCGAGGCGATCGGCGTCATCGAGGGCAGGTAGTACGCCTGGTGGAGCTTGCGCACCTTGCGCGACAGCGCCCCGCGCATGATGAGCCACATGATGACCTCGGCGCCCTCGAAGCCGCCGCGCTCGGCGTACTCGGCGATCGTGATCTCGGTGAGCTTCTCCGGGTCCTTCTCCAGCAGCTCGAGGAACTGCATGTCCCAGGGCGTGTTGTTGAAGCCGGCGCGCTCGCCGTGCACCTGGTGCGAGAGCCCGCCGGTGCCGACGATCGCGACCTTCAGATCCTCCTCCGGGTAGCTCTCGATCGCCTTGCGCAGCGAGCGCCCGAGCTTGAAGCAACGCCGCGCGGAGGGAATCGGAAACTCGAGCACACCGACCTGCAGCGGCACGATCGCGCCTGGCCAGCCCGTCTGATGCGGCCACAGCAGCGAGAGCGGCGAGAAGCAGCCGTGATCGAGGCCCTTGGCCTGGAAATAAGACAAATCGAACTCGTCGGCGACGAGCCCCAGCGCGATGTGCCGCGCGAGCTCGGGGTGGCCGTTGATGGGCGGCAGCTTGCGCGGGCCGCCCCCCTCATCGGCGACCCAGTAGCGATCGCCGACCCCGAGGGCGAACTGCGAGTAATGGTCGAAGAAGAACGAGGTGATGTGATCGTTGTAGATGAAGAAGAGCACGTCCGGGCGCTGGTCCGCGAGCCACTGCTGCACCGGCTTGTAGCTCTCGAAGATCGGCGCCCACACCGGGTCGCGCTGCTTGTTGGTGTCGAGCGCAAATCCGATCGTCGGAGTATGGGAGGTGGCGATTCCGCCTACGATCCTGGCCATGGCAGTCCTCGTCCGGCAGGCATGAAAGGGCAGCGCCCGAGACTACCACAGCGCCGCACGCACCGTTCTTGCCGTGCTGCGATGAGCAGAGCGGCCGCCAGCGCATGCTCAGGCGCGTTGCGGCTGTGCCCTCATGCCGATGCGCGTGAGGCTGACGAGTGCGGCCAGCAACGCGAGCCCAGCGGCCACGCCGAGCGCGATATCCGAGCCGGTCACCGGATCGGCGCGAAACACGATCGCGACTCCGGCGGCACCGCTGGTTTGCCCCAGCAGGCGCGCGCTCGAGAGCAGCCCCCCGGCGGCGCCAGCGCGCGCCCGCGGTGCACACAGAATCAGGGTGCGATTGTTCGGTGATTGAAAGAAGCCAAAGCCGATGCCGCACAGGATCAGAGCACCCACGAGGTGCGCGGCGCTTGCGGAGCTGAGCAGCGCCAGCAGGCCAAGCCCGACCGCCATCAGCAACAGGCCGACGCCACCCAGCAGCCCGGCGGGGTGCCGATCCGCAAGCCGCCCCGCAATGGGTGCCGTGGCCGCGATGGCGAGCGCCCAGGGCGTCATCAGCAGCCCGGTTTGCACCGCGCTGTGCCCCAGGCGCTGGATCTCGAAGGGCAGGGCGACGAGCGCCGTCGCCTGCGCGGCAAAGGCGCACACCGAAGTCGCGAGCGACAGTGCGAACATGCGGATGCGCAGCAGATCGAAGGGGACGATGGGCGTTGGCTCGGCGAGCTCGTGTCGCGCGAGCAGCACGCCGAGCGCGGCACCGCCCGCCAGCTCGATGAGCGCCAGCCACGTCGCCGAATGATGCGCAAAGGACTCCAGTCCGCTCGCCAGGAGCAGAAAGGTGCTGGCGTGCAAGGCGATGCTCAGCCGGTTGAGGCGGCGCGGGACGTGCTCGGTGTGCGGCAGCGCGCGCAGCGCAATCAGCAACGTCACGAGCCCGATCGGCAGATTGATGGCGAACAGCCAGCGCCAGGTGCCGATCGCGAGCACCCCCGAGGCGACCGTCGGACCGATGGCCGCTGCCGTTGCCACGGCAAAGGCATTGATGCCGACCGCGCGCCCGAGCATGCGCTGCGGATACGTGAAGCGTACGAGCGCCGCGTTGACGCTCATGATGCCGGCGGCCCCGCACCCCTGCACGACGCGTGCGAGCGTGAGCGTGAACAGCGAGGGTGCGAGTGCGCAGGCGGCCGAGGCCAGCGTGAAGATGACGAGCCCGCTCTGCGAGATACGCCGGTAGCCGAGGATCTCCCCGAGTGCCGCGAGCGGCAGCAGCATGACCAGAATGGCGATCTGGTAGGCGTTGATGACCCAGATCGAGGCGGCGGGGCTTGCGCGAAACTCACGCGCAATGGTGGGCAGCGCCACGTTGGCGATGCTGCTGTCGAGCACCGACATGGTGATGGCGAGCACGATGGCGGCAATCGCCCAGTAGCGGCGCGGGATCGGTAGACCGTCGGTGGGCTGCACGGGTTGCGGGCGTTCGCCTGGATGTAAGCCATTGTCGCGGTCGGCGGCCGCGCTGTACACCGTGTGCGGCCGGCGACTCGGCAGCGCGGCACGATCTGCGCTACAGTGCGCCCGCTTTTGAGATGGAGATTCGGGACTCATGCAGCGCAGCTGGCAAGGAGAGTGCTCGCGGCGGCGCGTGTTACTCGCAGCCGTCGCATCCTGCACGATGCTGAGCGGCACGGCGGGAGTGGCCGAGGTGGGTGCTGCCGCGGCACCGGCCGCGCAGAGCTCGGCAGCGAGCGCCGCGCCCGCCGAGCCCATTGCGCAGATCGAGGTGACGGGCGAGCGCGCCGGCCCGAGGCTGTGGCGCGTATCACGCGCGGGCGCGCATGCCGATCACGTCGCCTGGATCCTCGGCACGCTCGATCCACTGCCGCGCCGCATGAGCTGGAAGTCGCATCAGGTAGAGGACGTGATCGCGCAGGCCCAGGAGGTGCTCGCGGATCGCCCCTCGGTGAGCGGCATCGGGCCGATCATGGCCATCCGACTGTACCTGCAGTACCGGCGCGCCGAGAAGATTCCCGACCACTCCACGCTGCAGAGCCTGCTGCC
>DATJSR010000027.1:0-4388 GCA_035504015.1 Steroidobacteraceae bacterium | reverse complement strand
CAGGCGAATTTCCAGAGCGCCTTCTATCGCTCCCCGCTCGCCGACAACAACAGCTTCGAGCAGTGGGAAGCCGAAGGCGCGCAGGACATGGCCAAGCGCGCCAATGCCTTCTACAAGAGTCAGCTCGCGGCGTACGATCCGCCGCCGCTCGATCCTGCCGTCGACGAGGCGCTGCAGGACTACATGAATCGCCGCAAGGCCGCCTTCCCGGACTCCAACGTCTGAATCGACGACCACACGCCGGGCTCGGGCGGAGCCCCCCCCTTTGCCACGCACGCGCGCGCGCGCGGGCTGCGGTGCTCGCGGCGATCGGCGTCGCAATGCTCCTCGCGCCGCTCGAGCGCGGCTGCCGGGCGCTGGCCGAAGAGATCCCCAGCGTCCCGGAGATCGATGCGCCCGAGCTCGCGCGACTGGGCCCTTACGGGGTCGGCTATCGCACGCTCACCCTGGAGCAGCCCGGCCAGGTCGACGTGCTCGCGACCGATCCGCTCACCGGAAAGGCGCCGCGCGTCACCCGTCGCCTCATCGTCGATCTGTGGTACCCGGCCCGATCGTCCAGCCCGGCCAGCGCCCCGAGCGAAACAGCGGCGCCTCGCATTCGGTATCAGGGGGAGATGCCGAGCGAGCCGCCGCGTGCGCCGGCGCGGTTCAGCGTACCCGGCATCGCAATGGCCGATGCGCCCCCGGCGCCACTCTCTGGCGCCCCGCTCGTCATCGTCTCGCACGGCTACAGCAACGTCACGGCGGCGCTCAGCTGGGTCACCGAGAACCTCGCCTCCAAGGGCTACGTGGTAGCCGCCATCCGTCATCAAGACCCTCCCATCGGTGACGCGGCGAAGGTTGTGGGACTGCTTCTGCGTCGCCCGCTCGACATCGCCTTCGTTGCAGCAGAGCTCGCGCGCCGCGGGCGCTCGAGCGATCCGGTACTTTCGCGAACCGATGCCCAGCGGGTGGCGCTCCTAGGCTACTCGATGGGCGGTTACGGCGTCCTCACGGCGGCGGGCGCGCAGCTCTCACCGGGCAGTGCGCCCGTGCGTGCCGTTCCGGGCGGCGCGCTCGCGCCCTACGCCGCAGGCGGTGCGCACGCACGTGATGTGCTGGTCGAGAACCTGCGGGCCGTCGTCGCCATCTCGCCTTACGGGGGCGCGGCGGCGAGCGCGGCGTGGGGCGCCGAAGGCCTGGCCCGGCTACGCGTCCCGATGCTGCTGATCGTGGGCGATCACGACGAGAGGGTGGGCTTCGAGGGTGTGCGCACGATCTTCCAGCAAGCGATCCATGCGCCGCGCTACTTGCTGGTGTTCGAGAACGCTGCGCACTCGATCGGACTCGATCCGGCGCCCGCGGCCATGCGCGAGCAGCTGTGGGATTTCGACTGGTTCGAAGATCCGGTCTGGCGCGCGAGGCGAGTCAACGCCGTGAATCTGCACTTCATCACGGCGTTTCTCGATCGCTTCGTCAAGAACGAAGCCGACCGTGCCAATTATCTCGACGTGGCGCCCGCCATCGCCGCCGAGGGCAAGTGGCCCGAGCACGTGAGCGGCGGCTACGCGGCGTACAGCCCCGGTGGCGACGGACTCACTTGGCGCGGCTTCCAGCGACGGCACGTGGCGGGACTCGAGCTGCACCGGGCCGCGGCGCTGCCCTGAAGAGCACCGCCTCCACGCCGGACGGCGAGGTTCCCGTGGCAGATCATGCGATCGAGCGCTTCTGCTCGTAGCAGATGAAGTTGAACTTGTTGCCGTCCAGGTCCCGCCAGTAGCCGCAATACAATTGCTCACCGCGCGGCCCGGGATCGCCCTCGCTGGTGCCGCCGAGCGCCAGGACCCTGGCATGCAAAGCATCCACCTGCTCCGGAGTCTCCACATCGAAAGCAATCATGGATCCGTTACCGACGGTCGACCTGCGCTGATCGAATGGCCTGGTGACGATGAGCATGGCCGTCCCGAATCCCCATCCCCAGCCGACATTCTTGTCGGTTGCATACACGCGAGTGGCGCCCATCTCGGTGAGGAGAGCATCGTAGAAGGCGACCGCGTCGTCGAATCTGTTGGTGCCGACCATCACGTAATTGATCATGGGTGCCCTCCCGCAGAAGGATTGCGCGGCACTGCCGCATGAGCTCGGGAATGTCAGAATGCCCGTCGCGCCCAGCGGGAGCAAATACGCGCCAGCCTGCACAAGTCTGCGGCTCCTGTCGATTCTGGTTGAGCTCGTTCGTCGAGACGGAATGAGCTGCGAGGTGCACACGCCGTGAGAGCTTCAGAATCGCTGGCGGTGGCTCTGCTCGCTGCCCTGCCAGGCTGGGCAGCTGCGCAAGCGAATCAGGCCACTCCTCCCCGCGTGATGGCGCCGGTGGAGCAATACCGCATCGCAGACCCGCAGCAGGAGATCGCGCTGGCGCGCACGGCGGCGCCCGCTTCTCTCTCGGCGGATGCCACCGTGCTGGTGCTCGGCAAGCGCGGCTATGAGACCGCCGTCGAGGGCCGTAACGGCTTCGTGTGCTTCGTCGAGCGCTCCTGGACCGCTGATTTCGACGCTCCGGTGTTCTGGGATCCCACGATTCGGGCCCCGAACTGCTTCAACCCGCCAGCCGTGCACAGTGTGCTGCCACAGTTCCTGGCACGCACGCAATGGGCGCTCGCGGGAATGAGCAGGGCCGAGATGCTCGAGAAGGCCCGCGCCGCCTTCGCCAGCCACCGCTTTACGCCCCCCGACGCTGGCTCGTTGTCCTTCATGCTCTCGAAGCAGGGCTATCTCGGCAAAGCCGCGGGCGGACCCTGGCGGCCTCACGTAATGTTCTTCGTTCCTCGCGGTCATGCGCCCATCTGGGGTGCCGGGCGGAAAGACTCACCGATTCTCGGCGAGGATGGCGGCCCCTTCGAGCCAACCGTCCTGTTCATCCCCGTACCGCGCTGGTCTGATGGCTCACCGGCAACCCCTCCACCACGCGAACACCAGCACGGCCCGTGACGGTGACGCCCATCGAATGATACTGTCGGATGAAATGCGGCCTGACACCGGAAGCCCGGCGGCGCGCCACTCAGGAACGAAAGACCCTCGAGTGAGCGCGGTGCATGGCAAGGAGAAGCGCTGGAGTGCCGAGTATGCGGCACTTCGCCAGCTGTGCCTGGCCTGCGGGCTGCACGAGCAGCTGAAATGGGGTCAGGCGTGTTACGACCTGGACGGCGCCAACGTGGTTTTGATCCACGGCTTCAAGGAGTACTGTGCGCTGCTATTCATGAAAGGCGCCCTGCTGAAGGATCCGCAAGGGATTCTGATTCAGCAAACCAAGAACGTACAGTCCGCCAGGCAAATCCGCTTCGTTTCCGTTGCGGATATCAGGAAGCACACGCCGGCGATCGAGGCGTACCTCGCCGAGGCCATTGGCGTCGAGCGATCGGGCGTCAAAGTGCAGAAGAAAAGCGTGGCGCAGTTCGAGGTGCCGGAGGAATTTCGAGCACGCCTGGATGATGACCCGCGGCTGGCCGAGGCCTTCCACGCGCTCACCCCCGGCAGGCAGAGAGGCTATCTGCTGTATTTCGGCGCGGCGAAGCAATCGGCGACCCGGACCGCGCGCGTGCAGAAGCATGCCCCACGGATTCTGCGGGGGCTCGGGCTGGACGATTGAGGCGGCGAGCCGCGCCCTTGGCGGTCAACCTCCGTTGCCACGCCTCCAGGCATAATAGGCATCGAGCACTTTGAGTCTATCCAGGTGCGGCAAGGGTGCCGGTCCGGGATCGACGCCGAAGCGCATGACGAGGGGGCTCGCTGCGGTGAATGCCGGCCAGACCTGCAGGCCAGCACCGTTTGGATCGCCGCTGACCGCGAAGTTGACCCAATAGCTCTGCATCTGCGCCGACAGGGCACGATCCGGTTCGGTCGGCTGTGGACGGCCGCCCACACCGAGATTGCCGAACACGTACGCAACCTCCTGCCCGTGACCGGAGCCGTTGGGATCGGCCGCGCTCGGACGGTCGAAATAATAGAAATAGGCCTTGTGCCTGCCGTGTGATGCCTCCAGGCGCGCCCAGGTGTACTGACCCCAGATGAACGTGGTCTCGCTGCGCATCTGCGTTGCAGATCGGGTTGCCTCCTCCTCCGTAGCATGCGGATAGGCGGCGAGGATCGCATCCGCATCCTTGCCGTACCCCTTGCGCACGTCGCTCTCGAAGGCAGTGGGGTCGACCTTGTGAACGCCGAAACCCGCCGCTTCGTCTGAAACGTCACCCACCAGAATCGGCGTATCGTTGAAGCGGTCCTGGCGCCAGAGCTGGTATTGATCGCCCGTGATCACATAGTCGTCGACCGTCGGCCAGAAGCGCGGCGCGTCCTTGGCCCGCTGCCCGGTCTCTATCCGATCCGCAGGCAGCGCGCGTGCGGCAGCGAGG
>DATJSR010000026.1:0-14700 GCA_035504015.1 Steroidobacteraceae bacterium | reverse complement strand
TGTATTGGGCCCAAGAAATCACGTTTGCCGAGATCGACGCCGTTCTTGCGCAATAGCGCGTACGCCATGGTCATGTGGAAAAAGAAATTTGGCAGGACGAAGTTAGTAAGGTAGTTGATGCCGTTGAACTTCAAGGTCGTTTGCGGGAACTGCAGGACGATCTCGCGGGTCTCGGCTCCTTGAAGCTGCTCGGGCTTGATCGTCTTGACAAAATCGAGCGTCTTGGCGACGCGCGCCTTGAGTTCGGCGAGCGTCGACTCCGTATCCTCGTGCTTTGGCGCGTCGACACCTGCCAGGCGCGCGGCAGCCCCTTTGGCGGTATCGCACGCGATCTGTATCTGCGCGGACAGCGGCAACATATCGGCGATCAGGCGCGTCTGCGGAACCACCTTCGGGTCGAGCTTCTTGGCCGCCTCGTAAAGTGCTGCCTTATCGAGGATGGCGGAGAGGTTGTTGAGATTCAGGGTGAGAACCGGGATCGATACGTCGTACAGCGAAACTGGCATGAAGGACCTCGAGAGCCGTGGCGGGACGCCTGTGATCATCTTCACTTTAGCAGACGCAGCCGCAGTTCGCTCGGTGCGGCCTGGGTGCGCTATCCGAGCCGGAGCATCCCCGCACACCGAGCATGCGAACGGGGTGCTGGCGGCCCAGCAAGGCCGAGTGACAAGATAGAGCATGCCACTTCGACTGACGGCAGCGGAGATTGCACTGCGGCTCGCACTGACGGTGCTCGCGGCGCTGCTCGTCGGCTACAACCGCGGCGAGCATGGCAAAGCGGCGGGCATCGTTACGACGCTGCTGGTTACGCTCGCCGCCTCGGTGGCAATGATTCAGGTGAACCTGCTGCTGCCGCTGGCGGGTCGAGAGCCCAATTCTTTTGTGATGAATGACCTCATGCGTCTGCCGCTGGGCATTCTGACGGGAGTGGGTTTCATCGGCGCCGGCGCGATTCTGCGACGTAACGAGCTCGTCGTTGGCGTCACCACCGCGGCTACGCTATGGGTGATGACCGTGGTCGGGCTGTGCCTCGGTGGTGGCGAGGTCGTGCTCGGCATGGTCGCGACCGCCCTGGTGCTGTTTGCCTTGTGGGTCGTCAAAGGTTTCGAAGGACGGCTGCGGCGCGAATTTCGTGCTCGGTTCTCGATCGACGTGAGCGACGGCGGTCCGACGGAGGCGGAGATTCGCCATCGTTTACAGGCGAATGGTCTCGCCATTCTGGGCATTCACTGCAGCATCCAGCCCACCGCTGCGTGCCGCGGCTACAGCTATGAGGTGCGGTGGCTACGCTCCTCCGATGAGACGGATCCCCCGCAGTTTCTGACCGAGCTTGCGAATCAAACCGGGGTTCTCAGAATCGCCTGGCGAGGGCCTCCATGAGCCATTCATCGCGGGCGCGTCGACCTCAGGTGCGCGGGTCGGTGGGGGAATTGCCGCCGTGAAACTGTCCGAAATGCCGGGCCAGCCGCAGCGAGATTGCCAGCGCTCCGGCTCCCACCGTGGCCGCCTGCGCGGGATCACGCAGGTCGAAAGCCCCCACATGAAGGATCAGGACATAGCCGACCGCTAGATTGAATGCGCCCCACAGCACGTTCACCGTGGAAGAGGAAAGGCCCTTCCCGGGCGGCTTGGCGAAGGGGCTTTGAAACGCCCGTCCCATCGTCCCGCTCACCAGGTGCGGGATCGAATTGGCGCCGAATAGGCCGCCAAAAAAATACGCGACATAGTGGGTCCAGGACATGGCCTGTCCTCCTTGGGAAGCGATTGCAGTGTATCAAGGGGGAGGGCGCCGGCATCTCCACTCATAAACTTTGCATTGCAGAGTACTTGGCAATATGATGTCCGTGCGACCGTCGGGACGCGCCCTGCGGGCGGCCGATCGGCGGGGTGAGGTGCTTTGGAAAGCCGAAGCGGCACAGCGTGGGATGCCGATTGCGTGGTGGTGGGCGCCAGCTTTGCTGGTCTTGCCAGCGCCTTGGCGCTCGCGCGCGCCGGGCTTCGAGTGACGGTGCTCGAGAAGAAAGCCGATGTGGGATCGAAGCTTCACACCACCGGCGTCATCGTCAAGGATGCGATCGATGAGATGGCGCTGCTCGATACGCTTCCGATGCATCTGGTGCGGCGCATCTCGGGCGTGCGACTGTACGCACCCAGTCTACGGTACATCGATCTGGATGCGCCGGGCTATTACTTCCTGGCGACCGACACCCCGGCGGTGCTTCGGTGGCTTGCGAGCGAAGTCAGTCGCGCCGGAGCGGCCATCCACTGCAATAGCGCATTCACCGGTGCGCGGCGGGTGCAGAG
This sequence comes from Steroidobacteraceae bacterium, assembly GCA_035504015.1. Lineage (GTDB taxonomy): Bacteria > Pseudomonadota > Gammaproteobacteria > Steroidobacterales > Steroidobacteraceae > JASHUC01. Next base: position 12,396 of record DATJSR010000026.1, on the reverse strand, counting down.
TGGTTTCATCGTCGAAGGATTCGGCGCCGCGCGCTTTCTGATCGGGGCAGATGGTCCGCGCTCGCGGGTCGCGAGCGCACTCGGACTCGGCGCGAGCACGCGCTTTCTCGCCGGTGTCGAGCACGAGTACCCGGGTGTGTCCCTTCCCGTGTCCCAGAGGCTGCATTGCTTCATCGACCGGCGCCTCGCGCCCGGCTATATCGGTTGGGTGTTTGCAGGCGTCGGCGCGGTGCAAGCCGGGCTCGCCCGCCGGCGCAACGGCCGCGGCGGCCTTCGGCCTCGTGAGGCGATGGCCGCGTTCCTCGCGAAGATCGCGCCAGTCATCGACCTGCGCGGCCTCGAGCCGACCGCGATACGGGCAGGGCTGATGCCGTGCGGCGGCCTGGTCTCCCCGGTCGCGACCTCGCGGGCGCTGCTCGTGGGCGATGCGGCGGGCATGGTGTCGCCCGTGACGGCCGGTGGGATTCACAGGGCGCTCAAGCACGGACTGGCCGCCGGCCACGCCGTGGCAGATTTCTTGCTCGGCCGAGCCGAGGATCCGAGCAGCCGCTTCGTGCGATCATATCCGCGGTTCAGTGGCAAGCGACTGCTGCGATTGGCATTCGATCTGCTGCAGTCTGACCTCGCGTTCGATTGCTTGCTGGCAACTCGCCCGGTACGCGCAGCAGCCAGCATCGTCTACTTTCATCGCAAGGGTGCGTTCGACGCGCAGGAGGGCGATCGGCAGTCGTTGCCGGGACCGCCGTGGAGAACGCGCCCGTAGTGCTTGCGGTGGAAGCGCCTACGCGACGAGAAAATCCCCGCGAGTGCCTCGGCTCAGTGGCTTTCCCAGGACTCGGTGGCCGTATCGGGGGCCATCGGTAAGGAGCGGATGTAGGTCACGAGCGTCCACACCCCGTCGCTCCCCAGCTTGCCGCCGAACGCCGGCATGCCTTTGGGGCGGCCGTAAAAGATAGAGGCGAAGACCTCTGCATCCGAGCCTCCATAGCGCCAGCGCCCATCGGCGAGATTGGGTCCGACCGCACCGGCTGCCCCCCCGCCGTGGCAGCCGTCGCAGTTCATGGCGAGGAAGAGTGTCTCCCCCGCTTTTGCGACGGTGGCATCACCACTCTTGGGATTGGTGAGCGTGGCACCGGCAGGCAACTCGCCTCCTGCATCGAGGTGCGACTCGTAGCGGATCGCCGGCGGAGCAGCGCCGGTGCTCGCCGCCGGAACGGCTTGCTTGGCGCACGATGCGAGCAGAACGATCCCCGTCAGGGCGAGGGGTATTGTGGTGCGGATTCCAACAAGAGCGCTCATGGGGGGGTGCCTACAGCCCGAAGATCCAAACGATGCCACCCTGGCTGGTCCTGCGTGCGATGTCCTTGAGATAGTCGGCCGGTGCACGCACGTCGGCCGGATCATCGGAGCGCACGTCCCCCGAGAGCAGGAACCAGTCTCCGCCGATTCCTGCGTAGATGGCCACATACTGCTTGCCGTCCGGCGCACGGAAGGTCATGGGGTTGCCGACCACGCCCGAGCCGATCTTGAACTTCGACAGCAGCTTACCGGTGCGTGCATCGACCGCCTTGAACCAGCCATCGAGCGTGCCGTAGAACACCACGTCCCCGGCAGTCACCAGCGCGCCGCTCCAGTTCGGGTAAGGCTCCTTGTCCTCCCAGACCCTGCGGCCCGTACGTGCATCCCAGGCGATGAAGCCTCCCATGTTGCCGGGATTCGCGATGTAGGGCGTGCTGGCTCCCATGTAGGGAGTGCCTTTGATGTGTGCCGTCTGCCATGCGGCGTAGTCCATGCAGAAGTTGTTGATGGAGGTATAGAAGAGGTGCGTTAGAGGGGAGTACGCCGCCGGCGAGGAGGGACTGACGCCTCCCTCGAGACTCGGACAGATGCCTTTGACATTGCCCTTCGAAGCGCCCGTCTGCTTGCTGGGATCGATCACGGGCCGCCCGCTGGCGAGGTCGACGGATTTTGCCCAGTTGAGTTGCGCAAAGGGGGCGGCCACCAGCACCCGACCCGTGCTCCGATCGAGGGTGTAAGCAAAGCCATTCTTGTCGAAGTGCACCAAAGCCTTCACAGGCTTGCCGTCGATGACGAGATCGACCAGCAGCATCGTGCCGGTGGCGTCGTAATCCCAGCTGTCGTGCGGGGTGAATTGATAGGCCCAGACCAGAGCCCCATCCTCGGGCCGCCGAGCGAGCACGCTCGAGGTCCACTTGTTGTCGCCGAGGCGCTGCTCGGGGTTGTAAGGCGAGGCGTTGCCGGTACCGTAGTAGATGAGGTCGAGCTCGGGATCGTAGGTGACCGAGCCCCACACCGGTCCTCCGCCGGTCTTCCAGCTCTCACCCGGCCAGCTGCGCTCGCCCAGATCCGAGCCGCTGTCGTAGGGAGGCTTGAAGACCCCCGGCTTTGCGAGCATGTCGGCATCGGGTCCCATGTTGTGCGCGGTCCAAACGATCGCGCCCGTATTCACGTCGAGTCCCTTGAGCCATCCATAGATCCCGAACTCACCGCCGGAGGCCCCGACGATGACCCGGCCCTTCGCCACGAGCGGGGCCATGGTGGTGGTCTCACCGCTGCCGAGGTCGGCCACCTGCGTGCTCCAGAGCTCTTTGCCCGAGGCCGCATCGACGGCCACCGTGTGACCATCGAGCAGGTTGTAGATGATTTTGCCGTCCGCGAAGAATGCGCCGCGATTCACCACATCGCAGCAGGCGATGCCGATGGCGTTGGGACTGACGGGGGGGCGATACTTCCAGCGCAGCGGGTAGCCTTCCTGGGTCAGGTCGAAGGCGTACAAGACGTTCGGCCAGGGAGTGACCACGTACATGGTGTCCTTGACCACGAGCGGTTGACCCTCGTGTCCGCCGAGCACGCCCGTCGAGAACGTCCATACCGGATGCAACCGGGTGGCATTCCGGCTCGTGATCTGCGTCAGGCTGCTGTAGCGGGTTGCACCGTAGTCCTTGCCCGGCATGCTCCATTCGCCATCCCCGGTCGCAGGCGGCGCGGCGCGCGCGGCATCGGCTCCGAAGGCGCAGACGATGACAGCGGCGAGCAGCACGTTCGGGCGGGTTGCGCGGTTGCTGCCGCGGAGAGTGCGAAGAATGGCCGTGCGCGGCATGGGTGATCCCGTTCTGCCTTGTGAGATTTTATCGAAGCGCCGCGGGAGAGCGCAGCATCGAGTGTAGTTGCGCGAGCCGCGATGTCAATTGCGACATCGACCGCGCTCAGCGCGCCCCGGCAGAGAGTTCACCCGAGCCGATGCGCTACGATCGGCAGCGATCTCACGCGCTGTCCCGTGGCGGCGAAGATGGCGTTGCAAAGCGCCGGCGCAACCGGCGGCACTGCCGTCTCGCCGATCCCGCCCGGTGGCGCATCGCTCGGCAACAGCTGCACATCGAGTACCGGCAGCTCATTCAGCCGCAGGACGCGGTAATCGTGGAAGTTGCTCTGCTGCACCCGGCCATTGCGCAGCGTGACGTTGCCCCATAGGGCGGCCGAGAGGCCATAGACGATACCGCTCTCGAGCTGCGACTCGACGATGCGAGGGTTCACCATCCGCCCGCAATCGACGACGCAGGTGATCCGGTGAATGCGGGGGGTGCCCCGTTCCATCGAGACTTCCGCCACCTGCGCGATGAGCGAGTTGTAGGCTTCCATGAAAGCGACGCCTTGATGATGCCCGGCGGGTGCCCGCCTCCAGAGCGCACGCTCGGCGATCGCATCGAGAACCTTCAGGTGCCGCGGCTTGCCCGTCAGCAACCGCCGTCGAAACTCGATGGCGTCCTCGGAGAGCATCGCAGCGATCTCATCGAGCGAGCTCTCGATCGCGAAGCAGTTGGCCGCATGGCTGACCGAGCGCAAATAGCCCACATCGATGCCGATCTCCTGGCGCACGAAGCGCAGATCGAAATTCGGCACGGCGTAGGGGAAGTTCTGCACGTACTCGATCACCGAATCGAAGGGATCCTTGTTGGTCGGATCAAAGCGTGCCGTGATCGAGGGGCTCACGATGTGCAGCGCCCAGGCGCTCAAGCGTCCCTGCTCATCGATTCCGGCGCTCACCGCTTCGCGGGCAGGGGGGCGATAGACGTCGTGAGTGGTGTCGTCCTCCCGCGTCCAGATCAGCTTCACCGGCGCGCCGAGCGCTTTCGACGCCATGACCGCGGCAGGCACGAAGTCCACCTCGAGGCGGCGGCCGAAACCCCCGCCGAGAAGTGTCGTATGGACGTTGACCTGCGCCGGCTTCAGACCGGCGGCTTGCGCTGCGGCCGCCTGCGTCAGTTGCTGGACTTGCGTGCCGACATAGACATCGCAACGATCTGCCCGTACGTCCGCGGTGCAGTTCATCGGCTCCATGGTGGCGTGCGCGAGCAGTGGCAGCTCGTACACGGCGCTGAAGGTCTTGGCCGCGCGCTCGAGGGCGGCGGCAGCGTGACCCCCTTTGAGCCCAGCGGCCACATCGTTGCTCGTGAGTGCCGAGGCGCCCGGCTTTTGCGCAGCCCGGCGAATGCTCGTCCAGAACGCCTCATTGTCCAAGTGCGCATTCGGCCCGGGTTGCCAGCCGATCTGCAAGGCATCGCGCGCGCGCTTTGCTTGCCAGAAATGCTCGGCGACGACGATGACCGCATCCGGCGTCGGCAGGATGCGGCGTACGCCGGGCATCGCGAGTGCGGCGCTCGAGTCGAGCGAGCCGAGCTTGCCGCCGAGCTCCGGGCAGAGTGCGATCGTCGCGTAAAGCATGCCGGGCAGCCTCACATCGAGACCGAACTGCGCACTGCCATCGACCTTGCTCGGCGTGTCGAGCCGTGGAGCCGGTGTGCCGATCAGCCGAAAGTGCTCCGGTGCCTTGAGCGGCACGTCCTTGGGAACGGGCACGCGTGCGGCTTCCTGGGCCAGCTGACCGTAGCTCAGCCGCTGGCCTTTGGCGCCGATGACCGCGCCGCTGCTCGCGTGGCAGCTGGCGGTGTCCACGCGCCAGCGTTTTGCTGCTGCGGCAATCAACATCGTGCGCGCCTGAGCCCCCGCCTTGCGGAGCTTCTCCCAACCCTCCGGCACGCTGTTGCTGGTGCCCGTGATCTGACCGCCGTTCTGCGCGTTGACATAGGCATCGCCGACCGGAGCTGCAACGATCTGTACCCGCGAGGGCTCGACCTCGAGCTCCTCCGCGAGGAGCATCGGTAATGCGGTATACACGCCCTGACCCATCTCCGAGCGATCGACCAGTATCGTGATGGAGTCATCCGTGCCGATGCGCAGCCACGCGTTGAGCTCGGCGCTCGCGGGCTGCAGCGAGCGTGCGCGACCGCTCAGCGGAGGCAGCGTCAGCGCCAGCACGAGGCCCGCTCCCAGCTGCGCCGTGCATTGCAAGAACTCGCGACGCGTGCGATTCGTCGCGCTCGGCCGCGGGCTCGCTCGACGATTCATGTGCCCTTCGATTCGCCCAGCAGTTGCGCGGCGCGGTGGATCGCGCGGCGGATACGCGCGTAGGTTCCGCAGCGGCAGATGTTGCCGGAGAGCGCATCGTCGATGTCGGCATCGCTCGGCTGGGGGTTCGCCTGCAGCAGCCCCACCGCGGCCATGATCTGGCCCGATTGACAGTACCCGCACTGCGGCACGTCGAGCTCGATCCATGCGCGCTGTACCGCGTGACTGCGATCGGGCGACAAGCCCTCGATGGTGATCACCGACGCGCCTTCGAGTTCCCGCAGCGGCATCTGGCAGGAGCGCACGGCCGAGCCATTGACGTGCACCGTGCAGGCACCGCACAGCCCCGCACCGCAGCCGTACTTGGTACCAGTGAGTCCGAGATGATCGCGCAGCACCCACAGCAGGGGGGTGTCTGCGTCGGCCTCGACGCCTCGTGGCGCGCCGTTGAGGGTGAATTTGACGGTCCCCAAGCTCTCTCTCCGCACTGCCCGCGGACTCGAGCGATGCTACGCGAATCGCTGCGAGGCGTCAGATCGATGTCGCTGTCGGGCGTGATATCGTAACGCCCCATTGAGAGGGGGGAGGGCGATGCTCGCAACACCGACCGGCTCGGGCGCACCTACGCGGCGCACCGCGCTCGCGAGCGCCCGGGGGCCCACGCTCGCGGTGACGGTTTTGATCGGCGCAGGGCTTGCAATAGCCTGGAGCGCTCCGTCGCCCGCTCTCACCCCGGCCGAGCCGCTGTCTTGTGCCACGCTCACTTCGCTTGCGGTGCCCGGCTTTGCCGTGCGAATCGAGCGCGCGGTTGCGATAGCCGCCGGACCGATCCCGCGCGTGCCCTTCACCCCGGCCTTCCAGGGCTCATTGGGGGCCTACTGCCGGGTGGATGGGGTCATCGATGAGCGTATCGGCCACGACGGCAAGGCCTATGCCATCGGCTTTTCGATCGCGATGCCGGATCGCTGGAACGGCCGCTTCCTCATGCAAGGCGGCGGAGGGCTGAACGGCAGCGTCGCTCTGCCGCTCGGCAGTGTCGCGGCAGGGGAGACCCCGGCGCTGGCACGCGGGTTCGCCGTTGCCAGCACCGACAGCGGCCACAAGGGTGCGGTCTTCGATGCCGGTTTCGTCGAGGATCAGGAAGCCCTACTGAACTTTCTGTATCAGGCCGTGGGCAAGGTGGCGCAGGTGGCGAAGCAGATCATCGCCACTCACTACGGTCGCGGCGCCGGGCATTCCTACTTCGTCGGCTGCTCCACGGGCGGCCGCGAGGCCATGATCATGGCGCAGCGCTATCCGCGCTTCTTCGACGGGATCGTGGCGGGTGCGCCCGCGATGCGCACGAGCTTCTCGAATCTCGCGGACAAGTGGATCACGGTTGCGCTGAATCGAGTCGCGCCGCGGGATGCGCAGGGCAGGCCCGAGAGCTCGCGGGCGTTCTCCGCGAGCGACAAGCAGCTGATCATCGACTCGCTCCTCGAGGAGTGCGATGCGCTCGATGGTGCCCGGGACGGCATGATCTTCGATCCGCGCAGCTGTCGATTCGACCCGATGAAGCTCGCCTGCACCGGTGCCAAGACGAATGCCTGTCTGACGCGAGAGCAGGCGAGGGCGCTCAAGAGCGGCTTCGCCGGTCCACGCGACTCACGCGGGGTGCAGGTGTATCCGGGCTTTTGGTTCGATACGGGAATCGCCGCGGCCGGCCCGATACCCGGTTTGCTGAATCCGGGCCCGAGCCCGGTGGGCGCGCCGACCTTCGCCACCGAGATGAACGTCGATCAGGAGGAGCTCGCCGCTTCGACTCCCGTGGCGGCGGTCGGTGACACGGCGCACTGGACCGAGCTCGATACCTTTGCCGAGCACGGCGGCAAGCTCATCTTCTTTCACGGTCTCAGCGACCCGTGGTTCTCGGCGCAGGACACGGTGCGCTACTACGAGGCGCTCGGTGCGAGCAACGGCGGGGCTCAGGCGGTGTCCACCTGGAGCCGGCTGTTCCTCGTGCCCGGCATGGGGCATTGCGCGGGAGGTACGGCCACGCTCGATCGCTTCGACCTGATCGACCCGATCGTCGACTGGGTCGAGAAGGGTGCGGCACCGCAGTCCGTGAACGCCACCGGCACGGCCTTTCCGCAGCGCAGCCGCCCCCTTTGTGCCTATCCGAAGCATGCGCAGTACAAGGGCAGCGGGGACATCGAGCGCGCCGAGAGCTTCGAGTGCCGCGGCCCGCCCTAGAGGGGCACGAGGGCAGCTGCAAAATCGACGGCCAGCCGCGCTTGTCGCCCGGGGCCGAACGGGCATATCCTCATCTTAACTTTTGTTAGGGTGCTCCATGGCAAGCTCTGCCGACACGTTCGAGTACACGGGCCGCGCCTTCCCTCCCACTGCCGATTACACCGGCCTCAATACCCCGATCCGCGAGGAATACGAGCTCGGCGGCCTCAAGGTTGCGGGCCGCATTCCCGAGGACATCGAAGGCACGCACTTTCGGGCCACGCCCGATCCGGCCTTTCCGCCCTTCATGTACGACAGTGGTGCCGCCATTTCGGGCGATGGCATGGTGTCGGCGCTGCGCATCCGGCAGGGGCAGGCCTCCTTCGCGATCCGCTATGTGCAGACCGAGCGGCACAAGGCCGAGGTGGCGGCCGGTCGCGCGCTGTTCGGCATCTACCGCAATCCCTTCACCGACAAGGCTGAGGTGCGGGGCATCGATCGGACGGTGGCGAACACCACGCCCGTCTGGCATGCCGGCCGGCTGCTCATGGCGAAGGAGGACGGGCGCCCCTATCGCATCGACCCGCGCACGCTCGAGACGCTCGGCCGCTACGACTTCGCGGGCAAGCTGCGCTCGCAGACCATGACCGCTCACGTGCGCATCGACCCGCTGAGCGGTGAGATGTTCTTCTATGGTTACGAAGCCGAGGGGCTCGCCAGCCGCACCATCGCCTACTGTATCGCCGACCGCGAGGGAAATCTCATTCGCGAGCAGTGGTTCCAAGCTCCCTACTGCGCGATGATGCACGACTTCGCCATCACCGAGCACTACGCACTCTTTCCCATCTATCCGACGACCTGCGATCTCGAACGGCTGCGGGCGGGCGGGGATCACTGGGTGCACGAGCTCGGTCGTGACAGCTGGCTCGGCGTGCTGCCGCGCTACGCCGACGCTGCCGAGATCCGCTGGTTCCGCGGACCCAAGGGCGTCTCCTGCTATCACATGATGAATGCGTTCGAGGATGCCGCCGGGAACATCCACTTCGACCAATGTCTGGCGAACGTCAACGCCTTCCCCTTCATCCAGCGCGCATCGGGGATTCACATCGAGCCGGGGGAGACCGGAGGCCGCCTCGCACGCTGGAGCGTCAATCCGCGCGACAGCAAAGACTCGGTCACCGAGACCGTCGTGGGTCCGCCCGGGGATTTCCCGGTGATTCCGGCGGCGCTGCAGGGGCGACGGCAGGACCACGGATGGCTTCTCAGCATGAATCCAGAGCTACAGGCTCCGCCGGTTGCCGGAGGACCGGTGGGCGCCATGTTCAACGTGCTCATGCGGCTCGATTTCACGGGCAAGCCTCCGCAGGTGCTCGCCTTGCCTCCCGCGCATTGCTTCAACGAGCCGGTGCACGTGCCTTCCCGGCGCCCTGGGCACGAAGGCTGGCTCGTCGCGCAGGTGGACCAGCAGCTCGGTCCCGAGCAGTTCCACCACGCCGCCTGGATCCTCGATGCGGGCAATGTGGCCGCTGGACCCGTCGCGCGGATCGAGATTCCGCACCGGCTGCGTCCCCAGGTTCATGGCTGGTGGGTGAGCGCCGAGGAGATCGATCGAGCGGCGCGATGACGATTGCGATCACCGGAGCCGCCGGACAGTACGGCAGACTTGCGACCGACCGGCTCATCGAGCGAGGTCTCGCGACCGAGCTCATCCTCATCAGCCGCACGCCAGGCAAGCTCGCCGAGCGCGAGCGTGCGGGCTGTCGCGTGCGCTATGGCGATTTCGACAAGCCCGCGACCCTGCCGCTCGCCCTCGAGGGTGCCAAGAAGCTGTTGCTCATCTCCGGGACGCGAGTGGGTGCCCGCGTGCCGCAACACAAAGCCGCCATCGATGCGGCCGCCACGGCCGGGGTGCAGCACATCGTCTACACCAGCTTCGTCAATGTCGATGAGGCCAATCCGGCCATCGTCACGCGCGATCACCGCGAGACGGAGCGCATGATCCGCGCCAGCGGCATCGCCTACACCTTCCTGAGGGATGCGCATTACGCGGATGCCATGATTCTCAATGCGGGCCCGGGCTTCATCGCCTCGGGCCGCTGGGTCACGAGTACGGCGGGCGGACGCGAGGCGATGGTGTGGCGCGAGGACTGCGTCGAGTGTGCCCTCGCCGTGCTCACCGGAGGCGGACACGAGAACCGCGCCTATCCCATTACCGGTCCCAACCGGGAGAGCTTCGCCGAGGTGGCCGCGATGCTCTCGCAGATCGTCGGCGTGCCCATCCAGCTGGTGGAAGTGGACGATGCGGGAATGTATGCGCACTTCGATGCGTTGGGAATTCCGCGAAAGCCAGTGGATGATCAATCCGTCGGGGGAATCCCCTGGAACAGCGACGACATGGTGAGCTTCGAGCAGGCCATCCGCGAGGGCTTCCTGGATGTCCGTACCGACGATGTCGAGCGCCTGACGGGTCGGCGTGCGCGCTCGGTGCGGGCGATGATCGAGGCACATGCCGATACCTTGCGGAGGGCACGTCGGTGAGCGATCCAAGGAATCTGAGCTGGCATGCGCCCGGCATTGGCCTCAGCCGCCGCGCGCTGCTGCAGCTTGCCCTGGCTCAGGCGCTGGGCTCGGCCGTCATCGCCGCGCCTCGGTCCGGGAGCGCTCCCGCGCTCCTCATCTACGATGGCAGAATCCCGCGCAGCCGGGCTTTCGGGCTCACGCCCGCGCCGCTCGCGCTCGATGTCGCGCAGCAGGAGGCAGATGCGTGGCGGCGCCTGCGCGCCTGGTCCGCAGCCGGACCGGTCAGCGGGCTTACCCGATGGAGCGACTATCTGCAGGCTCGCGGGGCGCTGCAGCACCGCGGTCTGCGCGTGCGCAGCGAGCATCGTCAAGGCGAGCTCATTCAGTGGGAGATGTCGTGAGCGCACCGACCGCTGCGGCCTTTCGCGACTTTGGTGCCGCCATCGGTGCGGAATGGGTGCTCACGAGCGAGGAGGATCGCGACACCTACGAGGATCCCTTCGCAGCCGACCCGGCCCGACATCGGCCCGCGGGCGCACTCGCGCCCGCCAACACCGAGCAGGTGCGCGAGATCGTGCGTATCGCCAATCGGCATCGCGTCGCGCTCTGGCCGATCAGTCGCGGCAAGAACCTCGGCTACGGCGGCCCCGCGCCCGTGCTCGCCGATTCCGTGGTGCTCGATCTGTCGCGCATGAAGCGCATCACGGTCGATGTGGAAAACGGCACCGTGCTGCTCGAGCCTGGGGTCGGCTTCTTCGACCTCTACGATCACCTGCAGGCGAACAAGATCCCGCTGTGGCTTTCAGTCCCGGGAAACAGCTGGGGCTCGGTGGCCGGCAATGCCCTCGATCGCGGCGTCGGCTACACCAGCTACGGCGATCATTCGGCGCGTATCTGCGGGCTTGAAGTCGTCCTACCCGATGGGGATCTGGTGCGCACCGGCATGGGCGCCATGCGCGACTCGCCCACCTGGCAGCTCTATCGCAACGGCTTCGGCCCGGGCTGGGACCAGATGTTCTGCCAGTCGAACTTCGGCGTCGTGACGGCGCTCGGGCTGTGGCTGATGCCCGAGCCCGAGTCCGTGATGGGCTACGACTACGAGTTCGATCGCCCCGAAGACCTCGCCTGGGTGGTCGACACTCTCATGCCGCTGCGCAAGGAAGGGATCGTTCAGCAAAGCCCCTCGATCGGCAACTGGCTGCGCGCGGCGGCGGTCATGACCACGCGCGAGCAGTGGACGCACGACAAGGGTCCTCTCGATGAGAAGGTCATCACTGCCATTCGCAAGCATTTCAACATCGGCTGGTGGGGCGTGCAGGTGCGCTGCTACGGACGAGTGGAGATCGGGGAGGCCTCGCTGCGCGTGCTCGATCGAGCCTTCAACGGCAAACCGGTGCTCTCGCGCAAGCCGGCCCGCTGGGTACGGGGCGACCCTCCGGAGGGCTCGCCGGTCACGGGTGTGCCGATCACATTCCCGCTCGCCAATGCCAATTGGCATGGCGGTCGTGGTGGCCATCTCGGCTATTCCCCGGTGTTGCCGCCGCGCGGGGATCTCGCACTCGATCAGTTCCATCGCACCCACGCCCTGTACGATAAGTACGGCATGGACTATCACGCAAGCTTCGCGCTCGGCGAGCGCAGCGTCGTGAACGTCAATGAACTGCTCTACAACAAGGACGATGCGGGCATGATGGGGCGCGTCGATGCGATGTTCCGCGCGCTGGTGGCCGATGCCACCGCGCACCGCTACGGTGAGTATCGAACGCACATCGAGTACATGGACCTCGTGGCCGATACCTACGACTTCAACCGGCACGCGCTGCGCCGGCTCAACGAGAAAGTGAAGGACGCGCTGGATCCCAACGGCATCGTCGCCCCCGGCAAGAGCGGCATCTGGCCGCATGGGCGTCGCACATGAGCTCGGCCACGCGCTCCACGTGCTGGCGCCTGCGTGCCCTGGTGCCCGCGGTGGCGATGCTGGCGGGGCTGCTCGTGGGCGGCTTCATCGTCATTCGTGTCGGCATGGCCGCGACCGCACCGAACCCCAATCCCTCGCAGATTCAAAACGCCTACCGCGGGGTCAGTCAGGATCGTAGTTCGCACTCCCCGGATGAGGCACTGTTCGTCGAGAAGTGCGGCATGTGCCATCGGCAGATGGGCATGGGAACGGTGCTCCTGGGTCGGCGCGTGGATCCCAAGCATGCCATGCTGGAGCAACGCACCGATCTCACCTCCGCG
>DATJSR010000025.1:0-15718 GCA_035504015.1 Steroidobacteraceae bacterium | reverse complement strand
CCTAGTGCCGTTCAGCACTGCCGAAGTGCCGCCCGTGACAAGAGGCTCCACGGCCCTGCCGGTCGAGTCCACCATGGCAACAATGCTAGTCGCCGTGGAAAAGCCGACCGACCTGCTGGACTACGAGATCTTCGCGCGCGTCATCAAGGCTGGCAGTCTGTCCGCCGCGGCGCGCGAGATGCATTCCTCGCCCGCGATGATCTCCAAGCGGGTCACCCGGCTCGAGGACCGGCTGGGCGTGCGGTTGCTTCAGCGCACCACGCGGCGGGTGACGCCGACCGATGTGGGACAGAGCTTCTACGAGCGCGTGCTCGGCGTGCTCGCCGCCGTCGAGGACGCCGAGAATTTCGCGAGCGTCGACTCCGAGCGGCCCCGTGGCCTGCTCAAGGTTTCGCTCCCCACCGCGTTCGGGCGGCTGCACGTCGCCCCGCGACTCAAGGCCTTCCTCGATCTGCACCCGGACCTGCGCCTGCTGGTCGACCTCAACGACGACTACGTGGATCTGGTCGCCGGCAGCTTCGATCTGGCCGTACGCATCGGCACCCTTCCCGACTCGAGCCTGGTGGCCCGCCGGCTCGCCCCCAACCGTCGCGTCCTGTGCGCCTCGCCCGAGTATCTGGCACAGCACGGCGTTCCGCGGGACTTGGACGAGCTGCACGAGCATCGCCTGCTCGCCTCCGGCCCCCAGGTCACCTGGCGCTTGGAGAGCCCGCGCGGCCCCTTGGTCTTCAAGCCACAGAGCGTGCTGCAGACCAACTCGAGCGAGGTGGTCCGCGAGGCGGTGGTCAGTGGCATGGGCATCGGCTTTCGCTCCACCTGGGACATCGGCTCGGAGCTCAAGCGCGGCCTGCTCAAGCGGGTGCTGCCCGCCTACAGCGGCTCCTCGGACGTGGCCATTTATGCGGTCTACTCCGGTCGGCGGCTGGTGCCGGTCAAGGTGCGCGCCTTCGTCGACTATCTCGTCGGCATCTTCGGTCCGGAGACCCCCTACTGGGATCGCGAGATCGCGGCGCTCGCGACGCTGGATGCGCGCGTCGCCTGAGGCGCCCTCTGCCGGCAGCACGGTTCTCGCACCCCGTCTCGCCTCTGCTACACTCGCCGCACTTTCGAATCCGCGATTACCCATCCAGTAGGGGAGTTGAGAAGATGAAAGTCCGTTTGACGCTGGGATTGGCCGCCCTCTGCACCGCCGCGACGCTGCCCGTCGTGCTCGCGCAGGGCGGGCCGCAAACGCCCGAGCAGCAGGCCGAGCAGGCCGTCAAGGTCCGCAAGGCCGTATTCGACGTCCAGGCCTACTCCTTCGGGCCGGTGGGCGCCATGCTCAAGGGCGCGCCCTTCAACGCCGAGGCCGCTGTCAAGGCCGCCATGCGCATCCAGATGACCTCCTCGCTCATTCCCGAGGTGTTCAACTTCGATACGCGCAAGTTCATGGTCATGACCAAGGCGCGCGAGGGCATCTGGACCAACAAGGCGGACTTCGACATGGACGCGAAGAACCTGCAGACCGCCGCCGAGAATCTGGAGGCGGCGGCCAAGTCCGGTGACAAGGGCGCAACGCTCAAGGCAGCCGGCGCGGTCGGCAAGGCCTGCGGTTCCTGTCACGACGAGTTCCGCGAGAAATAACCCACCCCGACGATGATCCGCACCGGATGCGCCCTCGCGGGGGCGCATCCGGTGTGGCTGTGCGCGGCTCTAGCTGTAATCGGTGCTGCTCACCGAGACGGGGGGCGCGGCGCGCAAAATGCCGTAGACCGCACCGCTCGCCACGAGGATGACGATGAGCGCCTTCAACAGCTCGGAGCTCGTGATCGCCTCGCTCTCCGGCACGGCTTCCGCGGGCTTCCAGCCGGTGAGCATCGCCGGCACCAGATTCTGCTTCTTGACGAAAGCGTAGTAGACGATCGCCGCCACGTGCAGCGCGATCGCCGCCCAGATGAAATTGAAGTTGCGGTGATGCAGGCTGGTCAGCAGTTTTGCGGTGGCATCGGTGACGGTGGCGTTATAAGGACCGGTGTAGGCGATGTCATCGGTGGCGAAGAGTCCGGTGCTCACCTGGAAGGCGACGAGCAGCAGCATCAGAACGACCATGAGCCCGCCGAGCGGATTGTGGCCCACGCTGCGGATTGCCTCCCCGACCCCGGTAAAGCTCCTGGCGTAGCGCCAGATCGCGGCGGGGCGCGCAAGGAAACTGCTGAAGCGCGCGTGCCGCGGACCGACGAAGCCCCAGATGATGCGAAACAGCAGCAGTCCCATCATCCAGTAGCCGAGGCGAATGTGCCACGGCATCCACTCGAAGCCCGCCTTGGCCGTCGCCCACGAGGCGAGGATGCTCAGGGCGAACAGCCAGTGAAACAGGCGCAGCGGTAGATCCCAGACCAGTCTTTTCTCGGTGTCGGGCATAGGGCTCGTGTCTTTCAGCGGCGAAATGCTCGCGCGCCAGGCGCGAGCCGGTGATTCATGGTAGCCGGGTGCGCTATAGCCCGGCCGTTCGAGTCGGGTTGGCGGCTCCCGCGGCGTTGCTGGCGATGAGCTGCTGCAACAGCTTCGCGGTGTCCGGGTGCACATCGGGCGTGCCGCGGCCGTGCACGATCGCGCGACCGAGCGCCGCATCGATGGGCGTCATGCCGCGCAGATCCTTCGCCTGCAGATCCGCATGCCTGTCTACGAGAGCACGCACCACATCGTTCCAGCCCCAGGAGGCGGCCCCGTGCAGTGCCGTATCGCCGCGCTCATCGGCGGCATTCACGTCGGCGCCCGCGGCAACGAGCTGCGCGATCGCCTCGATCGCCTCCTTCTGCGTCTTGTACTTGCCACGGGTGTCGACACTGGTGTTGCCGATACCGGCCGCGGCCATGAGCGGTGTCGCGCCGAAGCGGTTGGGCAGGCTGGCATCGGCTCCGTGCTGCAGCAGCAGATGGATCGCCGCCGTGTCGCCGGCTCTTGCGGCGCGCAGCAGCGGCGTCGCACCCGTCGTCAGCATGCCATCACCGCCACGATCGGCCCCGAGCGAGCGATAGGGCGGAAAGAGCTTCAGCCGCGCATTCGGATTGGCGCCCTTCTCGAGCAGGATCTGCATGAGCTTCAAGGGCGTGGTCGCATCCAGGGAGATGTGATCGGCACGGCCGCCGTAGGGCAGCGTGCTCAGGTCCACCGCGGCGTAGAGCGGTGTGCGGCCCCACCAGTCCCAGCGATTCACGTCGGCGCCCTTGTCGATGAGGAGCACGGCCAGATCGAAGTGGAAGTTCTCCGTCGCCATGATGAGGGGGGTGACCCCGTCGGGGTCGATCTGGTTCACGTCGGCGCCGGCTGCCAGCAGGTAGCGCGCGCAGTCGATGCAGCCCTGACGTGCGGCGTAGAGGAGCGGCGTGAGCCCGCCGGAGGGACGCGCCTGCACCCGCGGCTCCGCCGTCACCTGACGCTGGAAAGTGTCGGTGTAGGAGCGCGCGCTCGGATCGGCATGATGGCGCAGCAGCTCCTGCACCATCAGCGGCTGGGACTGCGCCGCCGCCCACTGCAGCGCCGTCTGTCCGCGCCAGCGCTCGCGGGCGTTGACGTGGGCGCCATGGGCGATGAGAAGCCGTGCGGCAGCGACGTTCTGCGTGCGCGCGATGATCATGAGCGCGGTCATGCCATCCGCGTTGGCCGAGTCGGGATCGGCACCGGCGCGCAGCAGCGCATCGATGATCGAGGTGTCGCCGAAGGTCGCCGCCTCGGACATGGCCGATGCGCCGTAGTCGTTGGTCGCGCGCACGTCGGCATGCCCCTGCAGCAGCCGCGCGATGAGCGGCCGCTCACCGAAGTGCGCCGCCCACATGAGCGCGCTGGTGCCATCGCTCGAGCGCGCGTTCACATCGGCACCGTGCGCGATGAGATCGAGCGCGCGGGCGCTGTCCTGCTGCATCGCCGCCTGCACCAGTGCGGGTCCGAGGCCGCGCTCGGGCACGACCACGGGGACGGGCCGTGCGGGCGGGGCCGGAGCGGCCGCGGCGGGCCCCAGCGGCTGTGCCGCGGCCGGCGGCGGGCTCTGCGCCAGGACCCACCCGGCCATCCCAAGCGACAGGAACACTGCGATGAGCCCGCGCATCGGACTAGATCTCCGCCAGCTTGCCGGTGCTGTCGCCGATCTTTTCGGCCGGAACGCCGGCACGATCGAGGATCGTGAGCATGACGTTGGCGATCGGGGTGTGCTCGGGGTATTGCAAATGCTGCCCGCCCTTCAAGCGTCCGCAGCCCCCGCCGATGAGCGCCGTGGGCAGCGGATACTGATCGTGCGCATTGCTGTTGCTCATGTTGCTGCCGTACAGGACCATCGCATGGTCGAGGATCGAGCCGTCCCCGTCGGGTGTGTCGGCGAGGCGCTTGAGGAAGGCCGCGATCTTCTGCGAGTGATAGGTCTGGATCTTGATGAGCTTCTCGATCTTCACCGGATCGCCCTGGTGGTGCGAGACCGGGTGGAAGCCATCCGGCACGCCGATGAAGTTGTAGGTCATGTTGCTCACCTCCGCCGCCATCATCATGGTGGCGATACGGGTGAGGCCGGCCTGGAACGACAGCGCGATCATGTCGAACATCAGGCCCTGCTGCTCCGGGAAGCGCTCGGGGATGCCGAGCGGTACCGGTGGCAACTTGAGGTGCGAGAGATCCTGAGCCTCCATCTTCTGCACGCGGCGCTCGATCTCGCGCACGCTCTCCAGATAGTCGCTCAGAACGGCGCGGTCGCTGGCACCGAGCTGGCGATCGAGCGATGCCGCATCCTGCGTGACCATGTCGAGAATGCTGTCGTACTGATCCCCCAGCGCCTTGCGCTCCTGCGGGGTGTCGCCGCGGCCGAACAGGCGCTGGAACAGGTTGCGCGGGTTGTACTCCATCGGCAGCGGCGTCGTGGGCGTGCGAAAGGCAATGGTGCCGGAGTAGCTGCAGCCGTAGGCCCGATCGCACGCGCCGCCGCCGCCGCCGGACTCGGTCGCCACCTCGAGCGAGGGCAGCGGGGTGTCCTGGCCGATGTGCTGCGCGGCCATCTGATCGATGGTGACGCCACCGTAGGGATCCTGGCTCTCGCGCGGATGCACGCACGAGAGCCAGGTGCCCGGGACGATGGCGTGCACCGCGGCGCTCTCGGCGGGCTTGTTGCCGAGATTGCTGATGACGATGAGCTGCTTTTGAAACGGCGCCAGCGGCTCGAGGATGGGCGAGAGCTTGAAGTCGCGCCCCACCTGCTCGGGCGTCCAGTGATTCATGATCGCCCCGTGCGGGAAGTAGATGAAGGCGAGCTTCATCTTCGGTGCCGCCGCGGTATTGGCCAGCGCCGTGCCGGCCGGCACCATGGCATCGAGTAGCGGCAGCGCGATGCTTGCGCCTACCCCGCGCAGCACGGTCCGTCGCGACAGGTACTTCTTGGTCAGGAACATGGTCTCACCTTCCCGTGGCTGCGGCGCTCAAGGGCGCTTGGCCGGCAGGGCTCGAGGGCGCCTGGCCGGCAGCACGCGCAGGCGCCAGCGCCGCCTGCGTGGTCATCTGCTGGGGATTGCCCTCGCCCCCCGGCATGCGCTTCTCGAGGAAGGGCGCGCTCTCGACGACGCCGAGCACGATCGAGGAGAAGCGGTAATCATCCTGCGCGGCGCGGCGCACGATCGCGCGCACCGTCGGCATGTCGTACCACTCCATGGTGCGCCCGAGCGCGAAGGTCATGAGCTTTTCGGTGAGGGTCTGGACGAACTGCTGCGGACGCGCCATCAACGCGTTGCGCAGCGCATCGGGGCCCGTCACCTGCGTGCCGTCGGCCATTCGGCCCGAGGCATCGATGGGCTGTCCCGCATCGCGGTCCTTCACCTGCCAGCCGCCCATGGCATCGAAGTTCTCGAGCGCCAGGCCGATCGGATCCATGACGCCGTGGCAGGCGGCACAGGAGGGATTGGTGCGGTGCTGCTCCATGCGCTCGCGGATCGTGAGCTGCTTCGCGCCGGGCACGTTCTCCTTGAGCGCCGGCACCGCCGGAGGCGGTGCGTGCGGGGGCGTGCCGGTGATCGACTCGAGCACCCAGGCCCCGCGCAGCACCGGTGCCGTGCGATTGGCGTAGGAGGTGCCCATGAGGATCGCGCCTTTGCCGAGCAGGCCGAAGCGATGTGAATCGGTGAGCGTGACGCGGCGGAACTGCGCGCCGCGCACGTTGGCGATGCCGTAGTGCTCGGCCAGGCGCTCGTTCACGTACGTCCAGTTCGCCGTCATCAGCTCGCGCACGTCCCGATCCTGCCGCAGGATGCTGTTCACGAAGAGCTTCATCTCGGTGCGGAACGCGCTGCGCAGATCCTCATCGAAGTTCGGATACTCGAAGGGATCGGGCTCGATCTTGTCCATGCTGTCGACTTGCAGCCACTGGAAGGCGAAGTCGGTGACCAGCGACATCGAGCGCGGGTCGGAGAGCATGCGGCGCACCTGCGCCTCGAGCACCGCCGGCTCGTGCAACTCGTTGGCGGCGGCGAGATCGAGCAGCTGCGCATCGGGTCCCTCGCTCCAGAGGAAGAACGACAGGCGCGAGGCGAGGTCCACGTCGCTGATGTGATAGATGCCGCCCACCTTCACGGTGCTCGGGGCCGCCTCCACGCGATACAGGAACTTGGGGCTCGCCAGAATGGCGACGATGGCATTTTCGATGCCCGCATCGAAGCTGCCGCCGGTGATGCGGCCGACGCTGAAGAAATGCAGCGGCGCGCCGAGGTCATCCTCGGTGATCGGGCGGCGGAACGCGAGCCGCGTGAGCTGCGCGAGGATCTGCCGCGCGCAAGGCAGCTCGTCGGACTCCTTGAGCGGATGACAGGTGAAGATGCGCTGCCGGCTCGGGGTGTCGGCGACGCCACTCGCATCGAAGGGCCCGTTGAGCTCGATCCCCCCGATGCGCGGGTAGCGATCCTCGCCCCCGAGCGGGTTCAGCGGCTGCAGCCCCTCGTCGGATTCCGCGCGCGAGCGCTCGATGAAGCTCACCCCGATCTGGTGCGGGCCGGCGGGCACGTGCACGCGGATGTGCGCAAAGCGCTCCTTGAGCTCCTTGGCGAACTCGTTCGGATGCTGATCGGCCGCCCGCAGGTCGGCGTCTCCGCCCATCGAAGTGGAGAACACGCGCTGATTGTCGATCGTGAGAATCACCCGGTGGGGCTCATCGAGGCCGATGATGTAGCCCACGCCGCCGAAAACGTTGATGCTGAAATCGTAGTCGCCGTCGGCCGGGAAGTCGTGCGTCACCAGCATCCCGCCGCGCGTGCCAAGCGGCAGACCCTCGATGTGGAAAGCCTGATTCTCTTTGCCGGCCCGGTAGGTCGCGATGGCGCGCACCGCGTGGGCGTTGCCGACCGCTTGCGCGGCCACGCTGCGCGCCGCGGAGATGTACTGGTCGAGGAAGGTGGGCGAGACCTTGAGCACGTTGGCGATGTCATCGAAGCCATCGCTCTTCACGTCCTTGGGCAGCAGCGCGCTCGGATCGACCTGCACGTCGAGCAGCTCCTGCACGGCGCGCGCGTACTCGGTGCGGTTCAGGCGATGCAGCGTGACGTAGCCGGGATCGGGTGCGCTCGCGGCGGCCCGGTCGAGGCTCCTCTGCATCCAGGCGACGAAGGCATCGATGCTCGCCTGATCGGGCTGCTTCTGCCCCGGCGGGGGCATCATGCGCCCGCGTAGCTTCCTCACCGCGGCCTCCCAGACCTTGGCATCCGCTCCGACGCTGTCCGACTGCAGGGTCTCGAAGGCGATGCCCCCGGTCCAGTCGGTGACGTTGTGGCACTTCTCGCAGTAATCCCCGAGGAGCTGCCAGTTGCGGGTGACCTGAGGATCGGGCGCCGCCTCGGCCGCACGTGCAGGCGTGATGCCGGCGATGAGCGCAGCGTCGGCGAGCCCCACCGCAGCGCCCCCGAGCAGCACCGCAGCGTTCCCGAGCGCCACCGCGCCGCCGAGCACCCGTGCGAGCAGCCCCTGGCACAGGATGCCCCGAGCGCGCGCACGCGTCGGGTTCCGCACCTGCCTCCCGGGTGAGCTCATCTCAAACGACTCCGCGCATCTCGCGTACGTGCCCGTACAGGCCCCGGTAGCAGCATTCGAGGAACAGGTCCGAGTTGCCCCACTGCGGGTCGTAGTCGCGCGTTGCGTGCCTGCGGATCATGTCATCGGCGCCGTAGCCCTTGCGCATCAGCTGCCACAGATTCTCCTGCAGCGTCGCGAGCATCGCGTGCTCGCTCGCCACCTGAGCGCGGGTGGTCACCGGGCCGCTGCCCGGAACGATTTGGGTGCGCTCATCGGTGATCTCCACGAGGCGCTGCGTAGCAGCGGCCATGCCGCCGATCCATCCGCCGGTGGAGTAATCGAGAATCGGATAGGAGCCGACCGAGACCACATCACCGGCGACCAGCACGTTCTGCCTGCGAAAGTACACGTAGAGGTCGCCATCGGTGTGCGCCTGCGCCAGATAGCCGTACTCGATGGGCTCACCGCCGAACTCGAGCTTGCCCCCACCCGAGTAGAACGTCGTGGTGGGCAGCGCCTGCGGCGGGCGGCGCGGGTAGGTGCGCTGCTGCCACTCCACCCAGATGTCCGTGCCCAG
Organism: Steroidobacteraceae bacterium; assembly: GCA_035504015.1. GTDB lineage: Bacteria > Pseudomonadota > Gammaproteobacteria > Steroidobacterales > Steroidobacteraceae > JASHUC01. Next base: position 7,134 of record DATJSR010000025.1, on the reverse strand, counting down.
CCACAGGCGCGTGTTCTCGTGTGCGATGATCTGCGCCCCCGACTTGCGCAGCAGCTCATTGCCGCCCGTATGATCCCAGTGCCAGTGCGTGTTGAAGACCGTACGGATCGCATGCCCGCCGGGCAGCGCGCCGAGCGTCCTCAGCAGCGCGTGCGAGTACTCGGCGCTGCCACAGTCGACCAGCAGCAGCCCCTGCGGGGAGCTCAGAGCGACCACGTTCCCGCCGGCGCCCGATACCAGCGTCAGCTTGTCGGTGAGTGGCCGCACCGCAAGGCCTGCGCTTACGGGTGCCGCGGGTGCCGCGGGTGCCGCGAGCAGGCGCGGCGGCGCAAGGCTCGCAAGCGAGAGCCCGGCCGCGCTACCCATCAGAGCCCGCAGAAATCGGCGTCGCCCAGGTATCGCTTCCATCACCCTTCGGGGGCCGCAACAGCCCATTTCATCGGGGGTTTCAGCGCCACGGGTAACATATGCGCCCGGGGCGGTCAACGCACCCGTCTCGGGCGGCGAGGGGCCGACCATCAAGTGCACGCTCGAGAGCATCAAACCTGCCTGCACCGCGACCGCCCCACTCCGCTAAGATGCGCCGCTGCAACGCGCAAGGCCCCGCTACTATGACAAATGAGCCGCCAGCGCCACCGCAGGGTCGACTCCTGCGCTCACAGTGGCGCGTCCTGGTGCTCTCGAGCTTGGGCGGCGCGCTGGAGTTCTACGACTTCGTCGTCTACGGCACTTTCGCGCAGTACATCGGCAACGCGTTCTTTCCAGCCACCGATCCGGTGGTGCGCCTGCTGCTGGCGTTTGCGCTGTTCGCGGTCGGCTACGTCGCAAGGCCCGTGGGCGGTGTGGTCCTCAGCCATTTCGGTGACAGGTACGGCAGGCGTCGCGTCTTCATCGCCTCGATCCTGATGATGTCCAGCGCCACGGTGACCATCGGCTTGCTGCCGACGTATGCGCGCTGGGGCGTGGCGGCCCCCGTGGCCATGGTGCTGCTGAGGCTCCTGCAGGGCTTCTCCTTGGGCGGGGAGCTCCCCGGGGCGATCACTTACGTGGTCGAGACCGCGCCGCGTCAGGCGGGCTTTGCATCGGGGTTCATCTTCTTCTGCGTCAACACCGGGGTCGCACTCGCGTCCGCACTGTTCTGGGCCGTGCAGCTGCTGCCGCCACAGGCGGGCGCGCAGTGGGGTTGGCGCATCGCATTCTTGTTCGGGGGTGTCGCGGGTCTGGTGAGCTTCTGGCTGCGCCTGTCGCTGCAGGAGACGAGTGAGTTTCGCAAGATGCACCAGGCCGCAGTGGCCGAGCGCCCCTTCCTCGAGCTCATGCGCACGCGACCCGGCGCCGTGCTGGTGGGCATCGCTGCCCTCACGGCCACTGCAGGGTTCAACGGCCTGCTGTTCGCGATGCCGGCGTTTCTGCCCACCGTCATGCACTACGGCAAGGCCGCGGTCGGGGCCGCGCAGAACATCGGCCTGCTGGTGCTCTCGTTCGGCTTGCTGTCCACGGCCTGGCTGGGGGACCGCATCCCGCGACATTGGATCCTGCGCGTCGGCTCCCTGCTGCTCGCCGCCGGCTGCTTCCCCTTTTTCAACGCCGCCGCGGAGCACTCCGTCGGCCTCATCCCCCTCTTCATCGGCGCAGGTCTTGCCGCCTCCTTCGTCAATGGCCCGATGTGCGGCATCGTCGGGGATCTGTTCCCCACTCGCATCCGCTTCAGCGGCGTCGCGGTGTCCTTCAACCTGGCATTTTCCATATTCAGCGGCACCGCACCGGTGCTCGCCACCCTCCTCGCCAGGGACATCTCCCCAGCGAGCGCCGCGTATATCATGCTGATCTGCGGGCTCGTCACGTTTGCGGGTACCTTGTTCGTCAAGCGCTACGACGGACACATCCTCGGAGATCCGCGCCCGGATGCGGCCGCCGTGGCGCGCGCGCCATCTTTTCCGGCGCAGTGAAGATCCTGTGGCCCGCTTTGGGCTGGGCCTTTACCGCCCCGCAAGGCATGATTCGAGCTCGGATTATTGACGATAGGGAAAGGAACGAGGAGCCTGCGCCATGTCCGCTTCAGCCGTCGACCACCTCCCCTTGGCCGCTGCGCCCGCAGGCGTTGCCCTGCACAACAGCCTCGGACCGCGCTTCGAGGAGATCCTCACGCCCGATGCGCTCGAGTTCCTCGCGGCACTGCACCGCCGCTTCGAGCCCCGTCGCGCTCAGCTGCTGCACGCGCGCACGCAGCGTCAGGCGCGCTACAACGCCGGCGAGCTGCCCGACTTTCTGCGCGAGACGAGCGAGATCCGCAGCGCCGAGTGGCGCGTGGGGAAGATTCCCGCGGATCTGCTGGATCGTCGCGTCGAGATCACAGGCCCCGTCGACCGCAAGATGATCATCAACGCGCTCAACTCCGGCGCCAAGGTCTTCATGGCGGACTTCGAGGACGCGAACGCGCCCACCTGGCACAACAACCTCGAAGGGCAGATCAATCTGCTCGACCGCTGGCACGGCACGCTCGACTATCAGGATCCCGCGAGCGGCAAGCGCTATGCGCTCGGATCAAATCCCGCCGTCCTGCTGGTACGCCCCCGCGGCTGGCACCTGCCCGAGCCGGGCATGACGGTCGATGGAGCACCGATCTCGGGCGGGCTGTTCGACTTCGGTCTCTACTTCTTTCACAACGCACACGCGCAGCTCGCGAAGGGCTCGGGGCCCTATTTCTACCTGCCCAAGCTCGAGAGCCACCAGGAGGCGCGGCTGTGGAACAGCGTGTTCCTGTTCGCGCAGGAGCGCCTCGGGCTGCCCCCCGGAACCATCAAGACGACCGTGCTCATCGAGACCCTGCCCGCCGCCTTCGAGATGGACGAGATCCTGCACGAGCTGCGCGAGCACATCGTCGGCCTCAACTGCGGGCGCTGGGACTACATGTTCTCCTTCATCAAGAAGCTGCGTGCCAACCCCGCCTACGTGCTGCCGGATCGCTCGCAGGTGGTGATGGGCAAGGCCTTCCTGCGCGCGTACTCGCTGCTGCTCATCAAGACCTGTCACCGCCGCGGCGCCTTCGCCATGGGCGGCATGGCGGCGCAGATCCCCAACCGCCGCGACCCGGTGGCCAATGCCGCCGCGCTCGAGCGCGTACGCGCGGACAAGGAGCGTGAGGCGGGCGATGGCCACGATGGCACCTGGGTCGCTCATCCCGATCTGGTGCCGGTCGCGCAGGAGGTGTTCGACCGCCTGATGCCCAAGCCCAACCAGCTCGAGCGGCTGCGCCAGGACGTGAGCATCGCTCAGGCACAGTTGCTCGAGGTGCATCAGGGCACGCGCACCGAGGCCGGGATGCGCGAGAACATCCGCGTGGGCATCCAGTACATCGAGGCGTGGCTGCGCGGCAAGGGCGCCGTGCCGCTCTACAATCTCATGGAGGACGCCGCCACCGCCGAGATCAGCCGCGCCCAGGTGTGGCAGTGGGTGCACTACGGGATCACGCTCGCCGATGGCACCCAGGCGACCGCGCAGCTGCTCGATCGGCTGATCACCGAGGAGATGGCGCGGGTGCGCCAGGAAGTGGGCGCCGAGAGCTTCGATGCCGGCCGCTTCAACGAGGCCATCAAGCTCTTTCGCGAGCTCTCGGTGTCGGAGGATTTCGAGGAGTTCCTGACCCTGCCGGCGCTGCCGCTGCTGCGCCAGGCCGAGGCGAGTCAATGAGAACCGATGCTGCCATCGCCGAGATCCTCAAGCGCGAGGGGGTCGATGTCCTCTTCGGCTATCCGCGCAACCGACTGCTGGAGGCTGCGGCGATCGCGAACATCCGCACGGTGATCGTGCGGCAGGAGCGCACCGGGCTGCACATGGCCGATGCCGTCTCGCGCCTGACGCGCGGCAAGCGCATGGGCGCCTTCTGCATGCAGCACGGGCCCGGGGCCGAGAACGCCTACGGCGGTGTGGCGCAGGCCTACGCCGAGTCCGTGCCGGTGCTGGTGCTGCCGCAGGGCTACGCGCGGCGGCTCGCCTACGTGCCCCACAACTTCAACTCCACGCTGCAGATGGCAGGGGTGGCCAAGCACTGCGAGCCCATCATCACCGGAGCGGAGGTGCCGAACGTGTTCCGCCGCGCCTTCACGCAGCTGCGCAACGGGCGGCGACAGCCGGTGGTGGTGGAGATTCCCCACGATGCCTTCGCGGACGAGGTGCCCGAGCCGCTCGCCTACGAGCCCGTGATCAGCACCCGCTCCGGGCCCGATCCGCAGGACGTGGCGCGCGTCGCCGAGGTGCTCGTCAAGGCATCGCGTCCGGTCATCTACGCAGGCCAGGGCGTGCACTGGGCCGAGGCCTATGCCGAGCTGCGCGAGCTCGCCGAGCTGCTCGCCATCCCGGTGTGCACGAGCCTGCCCGGCAAGAGCTGCTTCGATGAGACCCACCCCTTGGCGCTCGGCTCGGGCGGTGCCGCCTTCCCGCGTACCGTGCCGCACTTCCTGAAGCAGGCAGATGTGATCTTCGGCATCGGCTGCAGCTTCTCCGAGACCGCCTTCGGCGTTGCCATGCCGAGCGGCAAGACTTTCATCCATGCGACCCTCGATCCGCTCGATCTCAACAAGAGCTTCGCCTCGAAGTACGCGCTGATCGGCGATGCGCAGCTGACACTGCGCGCGCTGATCGAGGCATGCCGTCGCCAGGTGAGCGGCAAGCGCGACGCCACGCGGGTCGCCGCGGAGATCAAGGGCGTGCACGATGAGTGGTTGCGGGAGTGGCTGCCGCTGCTCACGCACGATCAGGCGCCGCTCAATCCGCACCGCGTGCTGTGGGACCTGCAGCACACCGTCGATGTGGCAAACACCATCATCACACACGATGCGGGCAGCCCTCGCGATCAGCTCTCCCCCTACTGGCGCACCACGAGGCCCCTCACCTACATCGGCTGGGGCAAGAGCACGCAGCTCGGCTATGGCCTCGGGCTCGCGATGGGCGCGAAGCTCGTGCACCCCGAGAAGCTGTGCATCAACGTCTGGGGCGACGCCGCCATCGGCTTCACCGGCATGGACTTCGAGACCGCAGTGCGCGAGCGTCTGCCGATCCTGTCGATCCTGCTCAACAATTTTGCGATGGCGATCGAGCTGCCGGTCATGCCCAAGGCGACCGAGAAGTACCGCGCCACCGACATCAGCGGCGACTATGCAGCGATGGCGCGCGCCTTCGGCGGCTACGGGGAGCGTGTGACCGAGCCCGAGCAGATCGTGCCGGCCATCCGCCGCGGCATCGAGCAGACTCAGGCGGGCAAGCCGGCGCTGCTCGAGTTCATCACCTCGCAAGAGACGCGCGCGTCGCGGGCGTGAGCCGGCGGGCGCCCTGATGCGCGCCGGGGCTCAGCTTGCGCGGGGCGCTCTCCCCGGCGCAGCTTCGCGATGAGGCGCTGGCGGCGACTCAGTTGATGAGCGCCTGTCCCACGCCCTTCTGGCCGCGCGATAGATCGCCCGCGAACTTGAGTGGCGGTTGCCCGGTGGAGGCGACGATCGTGTCGGTGAGCAGCTTCACGGTGGATTCGCGTACCGGGGGCTGCGGCTCGAGGAAGGCGCGCTCGTAGTGCCCGAGCGCGTAGTCGATCGGATGCAGGCCCTTGTTGTCGGCGACCTGCGGCTGCGCGCCATTGGCGATCAGCAGCTTCACCGTGTCGTCCCAGCCGAGCTTGGCGGCTGCGTGCAGCGCGGTCATGCCCGCTGCGTCCTTGGCCGTGATGCTGCCGCCGGCGGCATAGAGCAGCTTCACGCACGCGGCTGCCTGATCGTCGGTCTTGTAGCGGCCGCGGGTAGGATTGAAGCTGTGGCCCATGCCGGCCGCGGCCATGAGCGGTGTGACACCCTGGGCGTTCGGCAAATCCACCATGGCGTGGTATTTGAGAAGCAGCTGCACCGCGGGCACATCCCCGTCCTTGGCCGCGAGCAGCAGCGCGGTGGCGCCGGTCGCGAGCACCTGATCGCCGCCGCGGTCGAACACGCCGTTGCGGTACTGCGGGCGCAGCTTCAACTGGATATTCGGATCGGCGCCCTTGGCGAGCAGCATCTCCGCAACCTGCAGGCCGGTGGTGTTGTCCTCGGAGGGCAGATCCGGGCGCCCGCCGGTGGGCAGCGTCTGCATGTCGATGGCCACGTAGAGCGGGGTCTGGCCGAAGAAGTCCCAGCGATTCACATCCGCGCCCGCCGAGATCAGGTAGGCAGCGAAGTTGTAGTGCATGTTGAGCAGCGAGAGCACCAGCGGGGTCGTCTGATCAGGATCGAGTGCGTTCAGGTCCGCACCGGCCTTGATCAGGTACTTCGCGCACTCGATGCAGCCTTCGCGCGCCGCGAAGTGCAGCGGCGTGAAGCCGCCGTGATTCATGATCTTCGGGCGCCCCTCGGCCGTGACGCGTCGCTGCCAGTCGCGCACCGCCGAGTGCACGTTGACCTGGGCACCGTGGGCGAGCAGCAGCTTGACCATCTGCGGCTGGCGCTGGGCGGCGGCCCACATGAGCGCCGTCTGGCCGCCCCACTGCTCCACGGCATTCACGTCGGCACCGTGCTTCAGCAGAAACTGGGCGGCCTCGACGTTGCCGGTGCGCGCGACGACCATGAGCGCGGTCTGGCCTTCCGGATTGGGTGAGTCGACATTGGCGCCCGCATCGACGAGCGCCTCGAGGATGGCGGTGTTGGCCTCGACCGAGGCCTCCTGCATGGGCGAGGAGCCGTAATCGTTGACGGCCGAGACGTTGGCGCCCGCCTTGATCAGGCGGCGCACCAGATCCACATCGCCGTTATGCGCCGCCCAGTGCAGCGCCGTGGTGCCGTCGGCGCTCTTGGCACGCACGTCCGCACCCCGGGCGATGAGTGCCACGGCGGCCGCGTGATCGCCCGCCTGCGCAGCCGCGATGAGCGCGCTCGCGGTGTCGGGAGTGGTGGCGGCGCTCGAGCCTCCCGGGCTGCCCGGGACTTGAGCCGCGGCGAGGGGCTGGTCCGGGGTGGCAGCGAGCGCGTTGCCCAGCCCGAGCAGCAGCGCGCAGCCGAGCGCGCCTTTGAGGATTGCACCCATCTTCAGACCTCGGCGAGCGTGCCCGTGCTGATACCGTGCGACTTCGCCGGAACTCCCGCCCGCTGCAGCAGCGTGAGCAGCAGGTTCGCGTGC
>DATJSR010000024.1:0-18402 GCA_035504015.1 Steroidobacteraceae bacterium | reverse complement strand
GTCAGTAGCTCGAGGGGCAGCCGATGCAGCTCGCCGCGCCAGCGGCCACCCTGCCTGCTGACCTCGAGCACGAGCGAGCCCGGTGCAGCGTGCGCGCGATGCGCATCTCCCAGGCTCAGCGGGCTTGCGTAGAAGCGCCAGCCGCCGGGTGTGCGGGTGAGCTGCCAGCGCGTGTCGAGCTGCTGAACGTGCAGCTCGTCGCCGTCGATGCCGCCGGCTCTGAAGAGCAGTCCCGCGCTATGCAGCTCACCGCCCACAGTGGCTAGCCGGCCGGCGCGCCAGTTGAGCTCGACACTCGCATCGGCGGCCCCCGCGGCCGGCAGGTAGCCCTCGAGGCCCCAGCGAGGCAGCGCCAGGGCGCGCCAGCTCGAGAGCTGCAGGCCGTTGCCCTGAAAACGCAGCCGGCCCCCGAGTCCCGCGCGCGGATCACCTTGGAGCTCAAGTGTGATGCGTGCGGTACGACCGAGCCGTTCGGGCAGCCATGCGGAGGCCGCGGCGCTCCAGCTGTGATCGTGGTGCCGCAGCGTCCCATGGCGCACGCTGAGCAGCAGATCGTGCCCGGGCGCGGCCGGATCGGGCAGCGAGAGGGTGCCGTCCTCGATATCGATGCGACCACTCGGCCAGTGCTCGAGCCACTCGGCCCCGCTCGAGCCCTCGGCCCAGAACGCACGGGGCACGCCGTGCCCGGGGGCGACGCGGCCCGAGGCCGCGGTCATGGCAGCCTCGCGCTCCGCCGGCAGCAGCGCCGCCAGATCGAGGTTCGGGGCGACGAGGGTAATGCGCCCGGCCTGCAGCTGCCCGCTCTGCAGGGTGCTCCAGGCATCGAGTCCAACGACGAGCTCGGCGGCTCGCAGCAGCACAGCGCCGCGCCGGTCATCGCCGAGCTCGACCGGGCGAAAGACGGCCTCGGGGCCATACCAGCCCCAGCGCAGCCCGAGCTCGTTGAAGCGCACGTCGAGACCCGTGCGGGCGCGCACCAGCTGCTCGAGCGTCGCACGGTATTGCGGCACGCGCGCGAGCGCGAGCTCGTAGGCGAGGGGGGCTGCCGAGCCGATCAGCGCTCCGAGGAGCAGCCAGGCAGCCGCCACGCGCCACCAGGCGCGCCGGCACGGTGCACCGACCGTCCCCAGGGGGTGGGTAGGGCTTGCATCGGCCAGTTCGACTCGAGGCGGCTGAGACATGCGGGTCTCGGTAGGGTGCGCAAAACGGCCGTGAGCCCGTTTTGCCAATCGAATCAGATCAACATCACGTCGTACTCATCGGCATCGTAGAGCGCCTCCACCTGCAGCCGGATCGCGTGGCCGAGCTGCTTCTCGAGCTCCGCCAGGGCGGCGGATTCGCTGGTGAGCAGGCGATCGATGACCTCCTGGTGAGCGAGTATCAGCAGCCCGCGCTCCGAGGACTGCCGGCCCTGTCGCACAATCTCCCGAAATATGTCGTGACAGACCGTCTCGGGCGTCTTCACGAACCCACGCCCCTCGCAGGTGGCACAGGGCGCACACAGCAGATGCTCCAGGCTCTCCCGCGTGCGCTTGCGCGTCATCTCCACCAGTCCGAGGGGCGAGAGGCAAACGATGCGCGTCTGCGCGTGATCTGCCGCCAGCGCGCGCTCGAGCGTCTCGAGCACCTGGCGCCGATGGCCCTCATCGCTCATGTCGATGAAGTCGATGATGATGATGCCGCCGAGATTGCGCAGCCGCAGCTGCCGGGCGATCGCCGCCGCCGCCTCGACATTGGTGCGGAAGATCGTCTCCTCGAGGTTGCGGTGCCCCACGTAGCCGCCCGTGTTCACATCGATCGTGGTCATGGCTTCGGTCTGCTCGATCACCAGGTGTCCGCCGGACTTGAGGATCACCTGCCGTTCGAGAGCCCGATTGAGCTCCGCCTCGATGTTGTGCAGATCGAACAGCGGGCGCGGACCGCCATAGAGCTCGATGCGCGCCAGCGCCTCGGGCAGGAAATCCGCGGCGAAGGCGCTCATGCGGGCATGCTCGGCGGGGTCGTCGACCAGCACCCGCGCCGCGCCGCGCGCCAGCTCATCGCGCAGCACCCGCAGCGACAGTGGCAGATCCTCGTGCACGATGCTGCCCGCCGGGCGCGTTGCCGCGACGCTGCGCACGTGCTGCCAGAGCTTGTGCAGGTAGCCTACGTCGGCGCGCAGGCCCTGCTCGCTCGCACCCTGCGCAGCGGTGCGCACGATGTAGCCGCCGTTCGCCTCGGCGGCGAGCTGCGCCACGAGTCCGCGCAGCCGCGCACGCTCGGCCTCCTCCTCGATGCGCGCCGAGACGCCCACGCCCGTGCCACGCGGGAGGTAGACGAGATAGCGCGAGGGCAGCGCGATGAAGGTCGTGAGCCGCGCACCCTTGGTACCGAGCGGATCCTTCACCACCTGCACCAGGATCTCGTCGCCCTCGGTGACCAAACGGCGAATGTCATCGACCGCCGGGGCGCCCACCCCCGCTTCCGCCGCTGCGAGCGTCACGGCGTCCTCGGGCCGTGCGAGTGCGATGTCGGCCATGTGCAGGAAGGCGGTGCGCTCGAGCCCCATCTCGACGAAAGCGGCCTGCATGCCGGGCAGTACCCGCGAGACGCGCCCCTTGTAGAGATTGCCGACGAGGCCGCGCCGGCTCGCGCGCTCGATGTGCAGCTCCTGCAGCGCCCCACCCTCGAGCAGCGCGGCCCGGGTCTCCCCGGGGCCCACGTTGACGAAGATCTCGGTGGCGAGCGGCGCCTCGCGCGGAGCAAGTGCGGCACGCTCCTCGCTCATGCTGCCGCGCCCTGCGGCAGCCAGGCCGGAATGCCGATGCGACGCAGCAGCTGTGCAGCCTCGTACAGGGGCAGTCCCATGACACCCGAGTAGCTGCCCTGCAGCCACTCGATGAAGAGCGCCCCGCGTCCCTGGATGGCGTAGGACCCGGCCTTGTCGTGGGGCTCTCCGCTCTCCCAGTACGCCGCGCGCTCGGCCGCCGAGAGGCAGCGCATCCGCACCTCGCTCGCCGAGAGTGCCGAATCGAGCCGCCCGGCATGGCAGAGCGCCACTGCGGTCAGCACCACGTGCGTGCGCCCGGAGAGCGCCGCGAGCATGTCGAGTCCCTCGTCCCGATCGCGCGGCTTGCCGAATACGCGCCCCTCGAGCACCACCGCCGTGTCGGCGGCGAGCACCGGCAGTGAGCGCGCGGCCGGCTGCACGGCGAGTGCCTTGGCGCAGGCAAGCCGCAGCACGTACTCGCGCGGGCTCTCGGCGTGTTGGCGCGACTCATCGAGCTGAGCCGGGCGCACGCAGCAGGGCACGCCGATCTGGCTGAGCAGCTCGCGCCGCCGCGGAGAGGCCGAGGCGAGACACACGACGGCTTCGGCAGCGGGGCTCGGGAGACTGGCGTCGGCGGTACTCATCACTCGCGATGATACGGGTGGCCCCGCAGCAAGGCATGGGCTCGGTAGAGCTGCTCGGCGAGCAGCACGCGCACCAGCGCGTGCGGCAGGGTGAGCCGCGAGAGCGACCAGCTGAAGTCGGCGCGCTCGAGGAGCGGCGGGGCGAGCCCGTCGGGGCCCCCGATCGCAAACGTGACATCGCGCCCTGCCTGCATGCGCTTCGCAAGCCAGTCGGCGAGCTCGCGCGTGTCGAGCTCCCGACCGTGCTCGTCGAGGCAGACGAGAAAGTCCGCAGGACGTACCCGGGCCAGCACGCGCTCGGCTTCCGTGGCGCGCGCGCGGGCCGTATCGGCGCCGCGGCGTGGCGCGCTCGCAATCTCGCTCAAGGTGAGCGGCAGTGAGCCCGCAAGCCGGCGTGTGTAGTCGATGAATCCCTCCTGGACCCAGGTGGGCATGCGCGTGCCGACGGCGATGATCCGCACCCGCATGCCCGTGTGCGCCTCGGGGCGCCCCGCGCGCCTACTCCGTGGCGCGCCGCCGCCCCAGGCGGCGCGCCGTGGTGGCCACGGCGGCCTCGCCCCCCGCCGGGGACTCCCACAGTCGCTCGAGACCGTAGAACTCGCGTACCCGCGGCAGCATCACGTGGACGATGATGTCGTTGAGATCGACGAGCACCCACTCGCCGTCGCGTGCCCCCTCGACGCCATAGGGGCGGACGCCTCCTTCCTTGACCTTCTCGACCACGCGATCTGCGATCGAGCGCACGTGCCGGTCGGAGGTTCCGGAGGCGATGACGAGCGTGTCGGCGATGTCGGTGAGGCTGCGCACGTCCAGCACCTTGATGTTGGCGGCCTTCATGTCATCGAGGGCGGTGAGGACGATGTCCTGGAGAGCGGCGCCCGGAGCGGGCGCGCGGCGGGGTCGGGGATTGATCATGTGCTGGGGTGGATCTCCTGTGAGTGACTAACGCTGGTTCCGAGCATAGCACCCGGTGTCGAAAATGATCTTGCGCACGCTGTCGGGCACGAGATAGCGCGGATCGCGCCCCGCGACCAGGAGCTGGCGCAGCTCGGTCGAGGAGATCTCGAGCTGGGTGCCCGAATGCACGTAGATGCGGCCGGCCGCTAGCTCGTGCAAGTCCCGCGCGTTTCCGGTGCCGCGGTCGACCATCACCTCGCCCAGCGGGCCGAGCGTGGGGGCGCGCCAGCCCGGCCGGTGCGCGACGACGATATGCGCAAGGTCGAACAGCTCGCGCCAGCGATGCCAGTTGGGCAATCCGAGAAAGGCATCCATGCCGAGCAGCAGGCACAGCGAGCGGTTCGGGAACTCGGCGCGCAGCTCCGTCAAGGTATCCACCGAGTAGGAGACGCCCGAGCGGCGTACCTCGCGATCGTCGACCACGAAGGCCGCCTGATCGGCGACCGCGACCTTCACCATCGCGAGCCGGGTCTCCGCGCTTGCGTGCAGCTCGGCGCGGTGCGGCGGACTGCCGGTCGGAAGCAGCCGCACCTCGGTGAGCTTGAGCGATTGCCACAGCTCGAAGGCGGTGCGCAGATGCCCATAGTGGATGGGATCGAAGGCGCCCCCGAAGAGCCCGATGGCTTGCATCAGGCGAGCTCGGGCGCCACGGGCGAGGCGAGCGCGGGCCGGCCACACAGCTCGGCCGCGAGCAGCGCCAGCTCGTCCCAGGCATCCCCGAAAGCGCGGCCCTTGGCCATGGCATCGGCACGCGCCGCGCGCGCGATGAGCGCCCTCTGCGACAGCCTCGGCCCCGCGCGCGCGGAACGGGGTGCATGACGCATCCCCCAGGCAGGACGCGGCGCGCCCGCCGCGCGCTCGCGCAGCGCGCGCACCACGGCCCACAGCACCAGTGGCAGCTCGACGCCTTCCGCGCGCAGACCACTCAGCACCCGCAGCGCGCCGGCGGCATCCTCCGCGAGCAGCGCACCGGTGAGCTCGTTCACGTCGAAGCGCGCGCTCGAGCTGGTGCCGGCGAGCACGCGCGCGACGTCCAGATGGCTGCCTTCATCGAGGAGCTTGAGCTTCTCGAGCTCCTGCTGCGCGGCCAGCAGGTTGCCCTGGGTGCGCTCGGCCAGCAATTGCAGCGCCTGAGGCTCGGCCGTGAACCCGAGCCGCCGGCAGCGCTCCTCGAGCCAGGCCGGCAAGCGCTCGGCCTGCACGGGCCACACGCTGACCCACGCGCCGCGTCGCTCGGCCGCACTCACCCAGTCCGCGCTTTGCGCATCCCGATCGAGCCGTCCCGTGAGGATGAGCAGCAGCACGTCGTCCCCGAGTGACTCGATGATGCGCGTGAGCGCGCGGCCGCCGCCGACGCCCGCCTTGCCGCTCGGCAGCCGCAGCTCCACCAGGCGCCGCGCCGCGAACAGCGACAGCGAGGCGACGGCGCCGCGGATCGCATCCCAGTCGGTGCCGCGCTCGATGAAATGCACCTCGCGCTCGGTGAACTGCAATTGCCGCGCGCGCGCACGCACCGCATCCGCCGCCTCGCCCGCGAGCAACGGCTCATCGCCAGAGATGAGATAGACCGGCAGCAGCTGCTGCGCCAACTGTCGCGCGAGGGAGTCGGGAGTGAGCTTCAAGCGTGCCGGATGAGCCTGTGCACCACCACTACCCGGCATGCTACCTGCGGTATATTCGGCTATCCAGCACGGACGAGGCGATCTTGGCGTTAAGTCGCAAGCGCAGCGGGCGCCCTTCTCACCGCAAGCCAACCGCAGCACCCCGCAAAGCGCACGGCGCCGGCAGAGCGCACCGCGAGCCGAAGCCGCAAAGCCGACCCCGCAGGCCACGCGCGGCGCCGGCCCGCGCCGCGCGCCGTGGCGGCGCCCGGGACCGAGCAGGTGCAGCCTCTGGGGCCCGCGGGGCTCCAAAGGCTCGCCGCAGCGCGCTGCGACAGCTATACGCACCGCGCGAGCCCTACCGCAGCGGCCACCTGCGCGTCTCCGGGCTGCACGAGATCTACTTCGAGGAAAGTGGCAATCCGCGCGGCAAGCCCGCCGTCTTCCTGCACGGTGGACCGGGCGGCGGCACCGATGCGCGCATGCGCGGCTTCTTCGATCCGCGACGCTATCGCATCGTGCTCTTCGATCAGCGCGGCTGCGGCAGGAGCCGCCCGCACGCCAGCCTCGACGAGAACACCACCTGGGATCTGGTCGCGGATCTCGAGCGGCTGCGCACCGAGCTCGGCATCGAGCGCTGGCTGGTGTTCGGCGGCTCGTGGGGCTCGACGCTCGCGCTCGCCTACGCGCAGACGCATCCCGAGCGCGTGAGCGAGCTGGTGTTGCGCGGCATCTTCCTGCTGCGCCGCTGGGAGCTCGAGTGGTTCTATCAGAACCCGGGCGGAGCGGCCGCGCTGTATCCGGATCTGTGGGAGAAGTACCTCGAGCCCATCCCCGAGGCCGAGCGCACCGATATGATCGGCGCCTACTACCGGCGCCTCACCGGCGAGGATGCCGCCGTGCGGCAGCGAGCCGCGCGCGCCTGGTCGCTCTGGGAGGGAGCCACCAGCCATCTGCGGTTCAATCCGCAGTACGTGGCGCACTTCGAAGAGGATGCGTACGCGGCGGCCTTCGCGCGCATCGAGTGTCACTACTTCATCAACCGCGGCTTTCTGCGCAGCGACGACCAGCTGCTCGCCGATGTGGCGCGGCTGCGCGGCATTGCCGCTGTCATCGTGCAGGGTCGCTACGATGTGATTTGCCCCATGCGCAGTGCCTGGGATCTGCACCGCGCCTGGCCCGAGGCCGACTTGCGCATCGTCGCCGATGCAGGGCACTCGGCCTTCGAGGCGGGCATCACGCACGAGCTGGTGTCGGCGACCGACAGATTCTCAGCTGAAAGCTCGGCCGGCCGCCGCCGTCGATGATGCCGTGCTCGATGAGCCAGCCGCGCGCGTCCGCGGCGTCCTGCTCGAACCAGGCGGCGGCGCTGCCCAGGCGAAAGCTGTAGCCCCAGGCATCCATGTCGGCGCAGAGCCGCGCGCGGCCCAGCCGCGGCAGCTCATCCGCGAGCACGACCTGCAGGTAGCACACGGCGGCCTCCTCGAGGTCATCGCCGCCGGCGTCGCGATCGAGCTCGGCCCGGCGCTCGGGCGCCATGCACACATAATGGGCCGCCTCGTGCAGCACCGAGTGCACCGGCGTATCGAGGCGGGCGTACAGCCGATCGCCCTGCAGCCCCGCCTCGCGCTCTCCCCAGTAGGAGCTCGGTATCGTCTCCTGCGGGGCGCACAGCACCAGCTCGAGGCCGTAGCGATCGAACAGCCGCACGAGCGCGCGCCGCTCGATCTGTGCGACCACACACACGCGCTCGGCCGTGCGCTCCACGGCGTTCACGAGGCGGGCTTGGCGGATGGCAGCCGCTCGAGGCGGCGCATGACCACACCCACCAGGTCCTGCGCGAGCGCCTGGCGCAGGATCTGCTCCTCGTTGTCCTTGGCGAGCAGATAGTGCTCATCGAAGCTGAAGTCGCGTGTGGCGGAGACCTCCTGGGCGGCGAGCAGCTCCGTGCCGTTGGCGGATACCGAGAAGCGCACACGGTAGGTGAGCTCGTACTCGCGCGGCAGATTGGTCGAGGAGACTGCGAGCACCCGCTCATCGAGCTGATCCGTCAGCACGTGCACGACCGCGCTCGCGTCGCGGCTCTCATCGGTGAGGTGCGCGCCGTTGATCGCGAGCGCGCGGCGCAGGCTCTGCACGAAGTCGGTCTGCCGATCGCGCGCTTCCACCAGAGGAGTCTGCAGCGACGCCGGCAGCGGCACGTGGCCTTCGAGGTGAAAGCCGCAGCCGGCGAGCAATCCCGGGATCAGCAGCCCCGCCCTGCGGCTCATACCACGACGTTCACGAGCTTGTCCGGCACGAAGATCACCTTGCGTATCGGCTGATCGCCGACGAAGCGGCGCACCCGCTCGTCCTCGAGCGCTGCGGCGCGTGCGCGCTCCTCGTCGGCGCCGGCAGGCAGCGTCAGCCGTGCGCGCAGCTTGCCGTTCACCTGCACGACGATCTCGACCTCATCCTGCGTCAGCGCCGCCGCATCCGCCTCCGGCCAGCGCTCATCGATGAGCGCGGTGTCGTGCCCGAGCGCCTGCCAGAGCACGTGGCAGATGTGCGGCGTGATCGGTGAGAGCACCAGCGTTGCGATCTCGAGCGCCTCCTGGCGCACCGCATCGCCCTGGGGCGCTGCGTCCTCGAAGCGCTCGATGGCGTTGGTGAGCTCCATCACCGCGGAGACCGCCGTGTTGAAGTTGCGCCGCCGGCCGATGTCATCGGTCGCCTTGGCGAGCTTCTGGTGCGCGATGCGCCGCAGGTTGCGCTGCGCCACGGAGAGCCCCGCCGGATCGAGCGCACCGGGCCGTGCGCTCTGCCGATGCCGGTGTACGGCGGCCCACAGACGCCGCAGAAAGCGGTAGGAGCCCTGCACGCCCTCATCGGACCACTCGAGCGTCTGCTCGGGAGGCGCGGCGAACATGACGAAGAGCCGCGCCGTGTCGGCACCGTAGCGCTCGATGAGCATCTGCGGATCGACACCGTTGTTCTTCGACTTGGACATGGTGCCGAGGCCTTCGTGCTCGACGCTCAGGCGCGAGCCGTCGGCGAGCAGCGCCGCGTGAATCTCGCGCCCCTGCGCATCGCGCGTGGTCTCGATGTCGGCCGGATTGAAATAGGCGCGCCGCCCCTGCAGGGGCGTGTGCGAGTAGATGTGATTGAGCACCATGCCCTGCGTCAGCAGCTGCTGAAAGGGCTCGTCGATCGACAGCAGCCCGAGATCGCGCATCACCTTGGTCCAGAAGCGCGAGTAGAGCAGATGCAGGATCGCGTGCTCGATGCCGCCGATGTACTGATCGACCGGCAGCCAATAGTTGGCGCGCTCATCGACCATCGCCGCGTTCTGATCGACGCTGGCGTAGCGGGCGTAGTACCACGAGGAATCGACGAACGTGTCCATGGTGTCGGTCTCGCGCCGCGCCGGAGCACCGCAGCGCGGGCAAGCGCACTCGACGAAGGCAGGCGTCTTCGCGAGTGGATTGCCGCTGCCATCGGGCACCAGGTCCTCGGGCAGGAGCACGGGCAGCTGCTCGTCGGGGACGGGCACCTCGCCGCAGGACCCGCAGTGCACGAGCGGAATGGGGCAGCCCCAATAGCGCTGCCGCGAGACACCCCAGTCCCGCAGGCGAAACTGCACGCGCTTGCGTCCCAGGCCGCGCCGCTCGAGCGCCGCGGCAATCGCCTCGATGGCCACCGCGGACTCGAGGCCGGAGAACTCCCCGGAGTTGACCGTGACACCGTAATCGGCGTAGGCCGCCTGCCACGGCGCGCGCACTGCGTCGTAGGCCTTCGAGAGCGAGCCGATGACCGTGGGGATCGCTAAGCCGTGCTTGGCCGCGAACTCGAAGTCACGCTCGTCGTGCCCGGGCACCCCCATGACGGCGCCCTCTCCATAGCCGAGGAGCACGTAGTTGGCGACCCAGATCTCGATCGGCTCGGCCGTGAGCGGATGGCGCACGTGCAGCCCGGTAGCGAGGCCGCGCTTCTCCTGCGTCGCCACGTCCGCTTCCATGACGCTCCCGCGGCGGCACTCCTCGATGAAGGCCGTGAGCCGTGGATTGCCGCGGGCCGCGGCGAGCGCCAGAGGATGCTCGGCGGCGACCGCGAGGAAGGTGACCCCGAAGAGCGTGTCGGCGCGCGTGGTGAACACCTTGAGCCGCCCATCGACGCCGAGGAGCTCGCGCGTATCCTCGGCGTAGGGGAACTCGACCTCGCAGCCCTCGCTGCGTCCGATCCAGTTCGCCTGCATGAGCCTCACGCGCTCGGGCCAGCCGGGCAGCTTCTCGAGATCCTCGAGCAGCTCCTGCGCGTAGCGGGTGATGTTCAGGTAGTACATCGGGATCTCGCGCTTCTCGATCAGCGCGCCCGTGCGCCAGCCACGTCCGTCGATCACCTGCTCGTTGGCGAGCACGGTCTGATCGACCGGATCCCAGTTGACGATTCCCGTGGTGCGATAGGCGATGCCGCGCTCGAGCATTCGCAGGAACAGCCATTGATTCCAGCGGTAGTAGCCCGGATCGCAGGTGGCGAGCTCGCGGCTCCAGTCGATCGCGAAGCCGAGCGACTGCAGCTGCGTGCGCATGTGCGCGATGTTCTGCCGCGTCCACTGCGCCGGCGGCACCCCGTTGCTGATCGCGGCATTCTCGGCGGGCAGGCCGAAGGCGTCCCAGCCCATCGGCTGCAGCACATTGCAGCCCTGCATGCGCTTGAAGCGCGCGATCACGTCCCCGATCGTGTAGTTGCGCACGTGCCCCATGTGCAGCTTCCCCGAGGGGTAGGGGAACATCGACAGGCAGTAGTACTTCGGCCGCGCGGCCGCCTCGCGCGCCTCGAAGCTCGCGGCTTCACGCCAGTAGGTCTGTGCGGCGCGCTCCACGGCGGCCGGATCGTAGATCTCATCCATCGGCGATCGCCCGAAAACTGAAGGAATTCAGCGCCGAGGATACACGACGCCGGCGGTATTCCTGAACCTACGCGGCGCCCCGACGGCGAGATGAGGTGGAGGCCGGGCGCGTTGCGCGCGCGTGTTGCCTGCGCGCGAAGCGCGCCCGTGCGCGTCCTTCCCTTTCCCCTCTTACGGCAGGCGCAGCGGCACGAAGATCTGCGCATCCTGCCGCTGGATCAGCAGCGCGATGCTCTTGCCGGCGGTCTTGGCAGCCTCCTGCAGCTCGCTCACGCTGCGCACGCGCTTGCCGTTGACCCCGAGTACGATGTCCCCGGGTTGCACGCCGGCGGCCGCCGCGGGCCCCTGTGCCTTCTCCACGATCAGGCTGCCGTCGGTCTGCGCCTGCTGCTTCTCGTCCGAGGAGAGCGGGCGCACGGAGAGCCCGAGGCGCGCGGCCTGATTGGCGCCGCCGCCGGGCGTGCCGCGGAAGGCGGTTTTCTCGGGCTTCTCGTTGAGCTCGGCGATGTGCACCTCGATCTGCTGCGGCTTGCCGCCGCGCCAGATCGACAGCTGCGCCTCACTGCCCGGCTTCATGTTGGATATGCGCCCGGAGAGCTCGCCGTAGCGGTCGATGTCCTGACCGTTCACCGCCAGGATCACATCGCCCGTCTTGACACCCGCCTTGTCGGCCGGACCGTTCTGCTCGACGTTGCTCACCAGCGCACCCCGCGGCCGATCGAGCCCGAAGGACTCGGCGAGCTGCGCGGTCACATCCTGGATGGTGACGCCGATGCGCCCACGCACGACGCGACCGGTGCGGATCAGCTGGTTCTCGACGTTGACCGCCACATCGATCGGGATGGCGAAGGACAGTCCCATGTAGCCGCCGGTCTGACTGAAGATCTGCGAGTTGATGCCCACGACCTCGCCGCGCACGTTGAACAGCGGTCCGCCGGAGTTGCCGGGATTGACCGCAACGTCCGTCTGAATGAAGGGCACGTAGTTGTCGCTCGGCAGCGAGCGGGCCGTGGCGCTGACGATGCCCGCGGTGGCGCTGTTGTCGAAGCCGAAGGGCGAGCCGATCGCGACCACCCATTGTCCGGGACGCAGCTTGTTGGCGTCGCCGATCTTGACCACCGGTAGCCCGTGGGCCTCGATCTTGATGACGGCTACGTCGGTGCGCTGGTCGACGCCGATGACCTTCGCCTGATACTCGCGCCGGTCGGTGAGGCGCACGGTCACCTGATCGGAGTTGGAGACCACGTGCGCGTTGGTGAGGATGTAGCCGTCGGAGCTGACGATGAAGCCCGAGCCGGTGCCGTGCTGCGGCTGGGAGCTGTGCGGTCCGAAGTTCGGGCCCGGGATGCCGAAGCGGCGGAAGAAATCGTTGAAAGGATCGTCGGAATCGTCCCCGCTGCTCTCGGAGGACTGCTGCTGTGCGTGCTCGACCACATCGACGTTCACCACGGCGGGACCGTAGCGCTCCACGAGCGCCGAGAAATCCGGCAGCGCAACGAGGGGTGCCCCCGATTCGGCGCGCGCGCTCTCGGAGGAGCGGGCGACTTCGGCGGCCGGGGCACTGCGCACGCTCGGCGCCGCGCTCTGCGCGCTGGAGCTGCCCGAACAGGCGCTGAGCGCGAGGCCCGCAACGAACACCCATGCGGCCCGCCGGGCCGACCATTGAAAGCTCATGTAAAACTCCGCAGTCGCAGTGTGATCGCCATGTCGCGGTGGACCTCGGCGCGACGCTCCAGGTTCCGCCCGAAGTTAAGTCAATCCAGCTATCCAGCATCCGGTGTGCCCGCGCCCAGCGCGGGACGCGAGCTGCGCTCGCGGTAGGCGGCGAGTCGCGGCCAGCCGAATACGAACAACAGCGTGGTCGTACCGAGTGAAATAATCAACCAGTTTCCGACCCTCGCATAGGGTGTGAGCCCGGTGAGGGGGGTAACGCTGGCACGCAGTACGGTCGGCCGGTACTGGGGAGCCTGCGCAAGGATGCGACCGTGCGGACCGATCACGGCGGAGATGCCGTCGTTGGCCGCCCGCAGCAGGTAGCGACCCGCCTCGATCGCACGCATGCGCGCGATCTGCAAGTGCTGGTAGCGCGCGCTCGAGTGACCGAACCAGGCATCGTTGGTGACGTTCACGAGCACGTTGGCCTGCCGCAACGTCGCGAGCTCGTAGGAGCCGTAGGCGTCCTCGTAACAGACCGTCGTCGCGAGCACGAGCCCATCGGCATGCAGCGGCGCCTGAGCGGCGCTCCCACGCGTGAAATCCGAATACGGCAGGCTCATGAGGCGCAGCCAGTCGCGCACGAACGATGGCACCGGAAAGAACTCCGCGAACGGCACCAGGTGGCGCTTGTCGTACCAGCCGCTCACGGGTCCGCCGAGACTGAGCACCGAGTTGTAGTAACGGTCCGCCGCGTCCGAGCGCAGGATGCCGAGCACGAGGGTCGAGTGATGCGCGCGGGCGGCGCCGGCGAGGCCGGTCAGATAGCCGGTGAGATTGCTCGCGAGGTCCGGGGCCGCCGCTTCGGGCCACACGATCACGGTGGCACCGAGCGCCTGCTCGGTGAGATCGCGATACAGCTTGAGGGTGATCGCGCGATTGCTGTCGAGCCACTTCTGGTCCTGGGGTATCGCGCCCTGCACGATCGCGACGGGTACCGACCGCGCCCCCGCGTGCGTCCAATCGATGCTCGAGAGCGGCCAGCCGATGAGCCAGGGCAGCACGAGCGCCAGCACCGCCACCAGGCGCTCCCGCGAGGATCCCCACAGCAGCGTCACCAGCGCGCCGGCACTCACCAGCAGCAGCGCCGTGATGCCGTACACGCCCAGGATCGGCGCGAAGCCGCGCAGCCAGGTGTCGCTCTGGGTATAGCCTAACGAGAGCCAGGCGAAGCCGGTCAGGAACCAGCCGCGAAACCACTCGACGATCAGCCATGCGGCGGGGATCGCCGCCATCCAGCGCAGCGCTCCCGTGGCGGGCAGGTACAGCGCGATGAGATAGCCGAGCGCTGCACCGTAGAGGGCCATGATCCCGACCAGACCTCCCATCAGGCCGAAGGCCACCCAGGCCGGCGCTTCGCCGAAACCGTGGATGCTGATGTAGAGCCAGTAGGTGCCGACGGCGAAGGTGCCGGCATTGAACAGCAAGCCGTACGCGGCCGCCCGTGCGGGCGTGGCTCCTTGCCAAAGCCCGATCAGCACCGCGGGACACAGTAGCGCGAACGGCCACCACTCGAGCGGCGCAAAGGCCGTTGCGAGCAGCGCGCCCGCGAGCGCCGCCGTGCCGAGCTTGAGCAGCGCCGCGCGCTGGCCTCGCGCCATCAGGCGCCCGCAGCACGCTCTTCGGGTGGCACCACGTCGTGGGCGCTCACCACGCGCACGGCATCGATGCGGCGCCGATCCGCACGCGCAATGCGCAGCTCGAGCCCGTCGACGCTGAGCGCCTCGCCCCGCCGCGGCAGGCGACCGAGCCGCTGCATCACCAGTCCCGCGACGGTGTCCACGCCCTGGCCATCGAGCCGCGTGCCGAAGTACTCGTTGAACTCATCGAGACGCGTGACACCGCGCACCAGAAACTGCCGCTCCGCCTCCTTGCGGATGTTCAGATCCTCCTCCACGTCGAACTCATCGTCGATCTCGCCGATGATCTGCTCGATCACATCCTCGATGGTCACGAGCCCGGAGACGCCTCCGTACTCATCCACCACGATCGCCATGTGATTACGGTTGCGCCGAAACTCCTTCAGCAGCACGTTGAGCCGCTTCGACTCGGGCACGAACACCGCGGGGCGCATGTACTCGCGGATATCGAAGCGCTCGCGCTTGCCGGAGAGGCGCAGCAGATCCTTGGCGAGCAGGATGCCGACGATGTCGTCGCGATTCTCATCCATCACCGGAAAGCGCGAGTGGCCGGACTCGACCACCACCGGCAGGATGCGCGAGGCCGAATCGTCGCGCCGCACGATCACCATCTGGGCGCGCGGGACCATGATGTCGCGCACCTGCAGATCCGCCACCTCGAGCACCCCCTCGAGCATGGCGAGCGCATCCGCATCGATCAGTCCGCGCTCGCTCGCCTCGCGCAGGCCCTGGGCGATCTCTGCGCGGTCCTGCGGCTCGCCGGCGATCTGCTGGGTGATCCGGCGCAACCAGCGACCGGTGGTGCTGCCGTCCTTCGAGACCATTCAAGTGCTCCGGTAGGGATTGGCAAAGCCGAGCCGGCGCAGCACGCGGATCTCGCGCCGCTCCATGCGCCGCGCGTCGCGCGGCTCGAGATGGTCGTAGCCGATGAGGTGCAGCGCGCCGTGAACGATGAGATGCGCCCAGTGCGCGCGCACGCTCTTGCCCTGAGCGCGTGCCTCGGCACGCACCACCTGCGGGCAGATGACCAGATCGCCGAGCGGCTGCGGAGCCGGCAACGAGGACGCGGTTGCGCCGACGGGAAAGGAGAGCACGTTGGTGGCGTGGTCGCGTCCACGATAGCGTGCATTGAGCTCGCGGCTCTCACGGGCAGCGACGAGGCGCACCGCGAGCTCGCGGCCCGGGGCGCGCCGCCCGAGCGCTGCGCGCGCCCAGGCGCCGATCTCCGTACCTGCGGGAGCCCAGCCGCGCCCACGCAGCACGTCGACGCGCAGCGCGCGCGCGCCTGCCGGGCGCCTGCTGGCGCGTGCCCGCTGCGCGTCGCTGGCAGCTGCCGGGCTCATGGCTTGTGCTGCGCTTCGTAAGCCTGCACGATGCGCTGCACCAACGGATGGCGCACGACGTCGCGGGCATCGAAGAAGGTGAAGGCGACGCCCTCGGTGCTGGAGAGCACCTCGATCACGTGCTTCAGCCCCGAGAGTCGCCCGGCCGGCAGATCGGTCTGCGTCACATCGCCAGTCACCACGGCCTTGGAGCCAAAGCCGATACGGGTCAAGAACATCTTCATCTGCTCGACCGTCGTGTTCTGCGCCTCATCGAGGATGATGAACGAGTCGTTGAGCGAGCGGCCGCGCATGAAGGCGAGCGGCGCCACCTCGATGACGTTGCGCTCGATGAAGCGCGCGACGCGATCGAAGCCGAGCATCTCGTAGAGGGCGTCGTACATCGGGCGCAGATACGGATCGACCTTCTGCGTGAGGTCACCGGGCAGAAAGCCGAGGCGCTCGCCCGCCTCGACCGCCGGGCGCACGAGCACGATGCGGCGCACGCGCTCGGTGAGCAGCGCCTCGACCGCGCAGGCGACCGCCAGATAGGTCTTGCCGGTGCCGGCCGGCCCCACCCCGAAGATGAGATCCCCGCCGCGAATCTGCGCGAGGTACTCGCGCTGATGCGTTCCGCGCGCGCGAATCGCCCCACGCTGCACGCGCACCGAGAGCGTCTCGGAATCGGCTTCCGCGGGCGTGGTGCCGGGGGCTGTACCGGCGCCGAGCAAGCCGTTGGCACCGCTCGCCGCATCCTGCAGCGCCAAGTGCACGTGCTCGGGCGTCACCTCCTCCTTCCTCGCCAGGCGAAACAGCTCGCGCAGCGTCTCCTCGGCCTGCAGCGCGCGCTCACCGATCACGCGGAACGTGTCGCCGCGGCGGCGTACCACGACCCCGAGCCGCGCCTCGAGCAGGCGCAGGTTCTCATCGAGCGGACCGCAGAGCTTGGCGAGCCGCACATTGTCGGTCGGCTCGAGCTCGAACTCCCGTTGTGTGTCGTGTGGATTGGCGGCCACGTCAGGCGCTCGCCGCGGCCATGCTGCCCGGGCTTTGCGTCGCCTCGTGAGGCGCCATCCAGCGCCCCCGCAGGCTGTGCGCCAGAGCCTCCACGATGATCACATCGGCGAAGCGGCCGATGAGCTCGGACGGCCCCGGGAAATTCACCCAGCGATGATTCTCGGTGCGTCCGGCGAGCTCGCGCGAATCCTTGCGGGCGGGGCGCTCGATCAGCACCCTCTGGCGCGTACCGACCATGGCGGCGCCGATCTCGCGTGCTTGAGCCTCGAGCTGGCGCTGCAGTCGTGCGAGCCGCTCCTGCTTGATCTCCTGTGGCACCTCATCGGGCAGCGCCGCGGCCGGAGTGCCGGGACGGCGGCTGTAGAGAAAGCTGAAGGACTGATCGAAGCCCACCTCGCGCACGAGCTTCAGCGTCGCCTCGAAGTCGCGCTCGGTCTCGCCCGGAAAGCCCACGATGAAGTCCGAGGTGATGCTGATCTGCGGCCGCACCGCCTTCAAGCTGCGGACCTTCTCCTTGAATTCAAGGGCCGTATAGCCGCGCTTCATGAGCGAGAGAATGCGGTCGGAGCCGCTCTGCACGGCGAGGTGCAGATGGTTGGCGAGCTTGGGGATGCTCGCGAACGCCTCGATCAGGCTGTCGTTGAACTCGTTCGGGTGCGAGGTCGTGAAGCGGATGCGCTCGATGCCCGGCACCGCCGCGACATGGTGGATGAGCGTGGCGAGGTCGGCGGTCGCTCCCGGCTCGAGCTCGCCGCGGTAGGCGTTGACGTTCTGGCCGAGAAGGGTCACCTCGGCGACACCCTGGGCGGCGAGCTCGCGCACCTCCGCGAGCACGCTCGCGAAGGGACGGCTCACCTCCTCGCCGCGCGTGTAGGGCACGATGCAGAAGCTGCAGTATTTGCTGCAACCCTCCATCACGGAGATGAAGGCCGTCGCGCCTTGCGCGCGTGCCGGCGGCAAGCGGTCGAATTTCTCGATCTCGGGAAAGCTCACGTCCACGACGGGTCGACCCGTGCGCCGCAGCTCCGCGATCATCTGCGGCAGACGATGCAGGGTCTGCGGGCCGAAGACCAGGTCGACGAACGGCGCCCGCTCGATGAGCCCCTCGGCCTCCTGAGAGGCGACGCAGCCGCCGACGGCGATGATCACGTGGGGGCGCTGCGCCTTCAGGCGACGCCATTCCCCGAGCAGCGAGAAGACCTTCTCCTGCGCCTTCTCGCGCACGGAGCAGGTGTTCATCAGCAGCAAGTCGGCGGTGGCGGGATCGTCGGTGCCGGTCAGGCGGTCGCTTGCTTGGAGTACGTCCGCCATGCGCGCGGAGTCGTACTCGTTCATTTGACAGCCGAATGTCTTGATGAAGTAGCGGCCAGGCATTGCTTTGCGGAAGTGGACGTCGAGGCCGATTTTACGGCCAGCGGGCGCCTGCCGCATGAATTGTGCGTGTCTCGCTGCCGAGCTGAAGCTACAGCTAGCGATAGAACCACTTCAAGAACAAGTACTTAACGGATAAATGACCAGCCAATCGCGCCGCAGCATGCGCTGTGCGGCGGGCCGCTCAGAACGGGATATCGTCGTCGAACTCCTCGCGCTCGGTGCTCGAGGAGGCCGAGGTGGGCTCGAACTCCGTGCGCTCGCGGCTCGACTCACCGCCACCCCCACCGGGCACGCCGCTCGCCCCGCCGCCGCGGCCGCCGAGCATCTGCATGTCGTTCGCCACGATCTCGGTGGTGTAGCGCTCGTTGCCCTGCTTGTCCTGCCACTTGCGTGTGCGCAGGCTGCCCTCAATATAGACCTGCGAGCCCTTGCGCAGGTACTCGCTGGCGACTTCCGCGAGGCGCCCGAAGAGGGCGACGCGGTGCCACTCGGTGCGC
>DATJSR010000023.1:0-6117 GCA_035504015.1 Steroidobacteraceae bacterium | reverse complement strand
CATGCCCCGGCACAGTACCGTGCCGACACGGTGCGCAACATCGACGCCTGGTATGGGCCTTTCGACGTGCAGCCGCACCAGGATCTGTATCTGGCGCCCGAGGCGCGCGTGCGGATCTGGTAGCGCGAACGCGCCCCCGCGAGAGCCCTCCCGAGGCGCAGGCGCCGATGCAGTCGCCCAAGAACCGGCCCTTTGTGGTGCGGCTGCGCTATGCCTGGACCGGACTTGCGCACGCGCTGCGCACCGAGCACAGCCTGCGCTTGCAATGCGGCGCGCTGATTCTGGTGATCGCTGCGCTCGTGGTGCTACGCCCCGGTGCGCTGTGGTGCGCTCTGGTGCTGCTCGCGAGCGCCGCGGTGCTCGCCGCCGAGCTCTTCAACACCGCGCTCGAGCACCTCATGGATCACCTGCATCCGCAGCTGCACCCCCAGATCCGCATCGTCAAGGACTGCGCAGCCGCGGCGGTGCTCATCACCTCGCTCGGCGCGCTGGCGGTGGGCATCGCGCTCGCGGTGCACCTGCTCGCGACCCGTTGACCGCGGCAGCCGCGCTACGCGGCTGCGGAATCCTCCAGCCGCAGCCGATAGCCCAGGCCCGGCTCGGTGAGGAGGAAGCGCGGCTGCTGGGGCTGGGGTTCGAGCTTCGCCCGCAGGTTCTTCATGCACACGCGCAGGCTGCGTGTGTCCCCGAGGTGGGTCGGGCCCCACACCTCGCGCACCAGCTGCGCCTGAGTCACGATGAAGCCCGCATGGCGGGAGAGGCATTCGAGCACGCGGTACTCGAGCGGGGTGAGGTGCACCTCACCCTCCGGGCCTTGGGCGCTGCGCCGGGCAAGATCGATGCGGATGCCGCCCAGCGCGAAGCTTTGATTGCTCTCCGGTCCGCGCACGTTGCGGCGCAGGGCGGCGCGCACGCGCGCGAGCAGCTCCGGTGCACTGAAGGGCTTGCTCACGTAGTCATCCGCCCCTGCATCGAGCGCCTCGATCTTCTGCTGCTCCATCGTGCGCGCCGAGAGCACGATGATCGGCACCGGCGACCACGCGCGTACCCGCTCGATGACGCCGATACCGTCCCGATCGGGCAGGCCCAGATCGACGAGCAGCAGATCGGGCTTGTGGGTGCGCGCCTCGATCTCCGCACGGCCCGCCGTCTCCGCCTCGACGATACGGAAGTGCTCGGACTCGAGCAGCGCGCGCAGCACCCCGCGAATGGCCGCGTCGTCCTCGACCACGAGTATCTGATGCATGGCCTGGGTCATGGGGCGTCAGTCTGCCTCGAGCGGCGCCACCGGAGGCTGGCTGCGCGCAGCCGCGCCCGTGTCCCTGGGCTCGGCACCGGGCAGCACCTCGGCCGGCTGCGTGAGCGGCAGGGTGAACTCGAAGCGGGCGCCGCCGCCGCTGCGGGTGCGCGCCTCGATCTCCCCGCCGTGCGCCCGCACGATGGCGCGGCAGATGGCGAGCCCGAGTCCCACACCGACCGGATCGGCGCCCTCTTCCACGCCGCGCTGGAACTTATCGAACAGCCGCTCCGGATTGCCCGGCGGCAGCCCCGGTCCATCGTCATCGACGGTGACCCTGGCGAAGCCGTCGTCGGGGAATGCGCTGATGCTCACGTGCGTCCCGGGAGGCGTGTATTTGACCGCATTGTCCAGCAGGTTGACGAGGAGCTTGACGACGAGCGTCGCATCGGCATAGACGGGCGGCAGGCTCGGGGGCAGACGCACGCGCAGCGGATGCGCATCGAGGCGTGCGCCGAGTGACTGAATCGCCGCCTGCACCAGATCATCGAGCAGCTGCCAGTCGAGCCGCAACGCCACCTGCCCGGACTCGAGGCGCATGAGATCGAGCACGTTGGTGATGAGCTCGGACATGGCGCGCGCCTTGGTCTCGATGGAGCGGGCGAGCGCCTGGCGGGTCTTTTCATCGAGTGCGGCACCCTGCTCCGCCAGCGTGCTGCCGGCACCGGCCATGGCGGCGAGCGGAGTGCGCAGGTCGTGAGAGATCGAGGCGAGCAGCGTGTTGCGCAGGCTCTCGCGCTCGGCTGCCACACGCACCGCCTCGGCGCGCTCGGCGAGCAGTGCGCGCTCGAGCGCGATGCCGAGCTGCCCGGCGAAGGTCTCGAGCAGGTGGTGCTGCTCGGGCAGCAGCACGCGGCGGCGGTGGCTCGGCAGCACCGCGAGCACCCCGAGTCGGCGCTGCGCATCCCCGAGCGGCATGTACAGCGCCGGGGCCGCGGCAAGCGTATCGGTGCCCAGGCCCGCCTGGCGGCCGTGATCGTTGACCCACTGCGCCACGGCGAGATCCGCCCCGCGCAGGGACTGGTCCATCGGCGCCTCGGGTGGATAGCGCAGCTTGCCGCTGGCATCGGGCAGCAGCACCACGCAGCGGCACTGGAACACCTCGGCGACGTGGCGGATGGCGACGCGGGCGATCTGCGCCAGGCCCCGCGTGGCCGCGAGCTCGCGGCTCATGGCGTACAGCAGCGCGGTGCGCCGCTCGCGCGCGCCCGCCACACGGGTCTGCTGGCGCACGCTCGCCATCAGGTTCGCGATCACGAGGGCGACGATCAGCATCACCACGAAGGTGACCAGGTACTCCGCATCGCTCACCGCAAAGTTGAAGCGCGGCGGCACGAAGCAGAAATCGAAGAGCGCGACGTTGAGCACCGAGGTGAGCACGGCGGGGCCGCGCCCCAGGCGCAGGCCTGCGATGGTGACGCCGAGCAGGTACACCATCACCAGATTCACGCGTTCGAAGTGCCGGAACATCGCGAAGGCGATGAGCGTGCACAGAGCGCTCACCGCCACGGCCCACACGTAGCGATCCCAGCGAACGGGGCCTGCGAGCCGCTCCGGGGAGCCCGGCAGGGGCGGCCGCGTCGGCACGTGATCGGGAGCCGGCGCCACCACGATCACATCGAAGCCGCGGGCACGGCGCGCGAGCTCCGTGGCCGTCGAGGGCCGGATGAGCGCCTTGAGGCCCGTGCGCTTGGGCTTGCCCACGATGATGCGGGTGACGTGGCGCGTGGCTGCGTACTCGAGCAGCACCTGCGTGGCCGTGGGTCCATCGAGGGTCACGGTCTCGGCGCCGAGGGACTCTCCGAGCCGCAGCAGCTCGATGCGGCGGTTGCGCTGCGCCTCGGAGAGATTGAGCAATGCCGGGGTCTCGATGTACACGACGGTCCAATCGGCATCCAGGGCATCGGCGAGGCGCTTGCCGGCGCGTACCAGCTGCTCGGACTGCGCATCCGGCCCCGTCGCCACCAGGACGCGCTCGCCGGCAAGGCGCGGCCGGGATACCGGCTCCGCCACCGCCGAGGCGCGCGCGGCGGCCTCGACGCGATCGGCCACGCGACGCAGGGCGATCTCGCGCAGCGCGAGCAGATTGGGCTTGCGGAAGAAGCGCTCGGCGGCGTTCGCCGCCTCATCGGCCACGTACACCTTGCCCGCGCGCAGCCGCGCGATGAGATCATCCGGGGGCAGATCGATGAGCTCGATGTCATCGGCCTCGTCGAACACCCGGTCGGGCAGGGTCTCGCGCTGGCGCACGCCGGTGATCTGCGTGACGAGGTCGTTGAGGCTCTCGAGGTGCTGCACGTTGACCGTGGTGAATACGTCGATGCCCGCATCGAGGAGCTCCTCGATGTCCTGCCAGCGCTTGGGATGGCGCGGCGCCGGCGTGCCGCCCACGAGGTTCGAGTGGGCGAGCTCATCGACCAGCAGGATGGCCGGATGGCGCTTGAGCGCGCCGTCGAGATCGAACTCGTGGCGCACGATGCCACGATAGCCCACCTCGAGCGCGGGCAGCTTCTCGAGTCCCTCCATCAGACGCTCGGTCTCGATGCGACCGTGAGGCTCGATGTAGCCGATGACCACGTCGACGCCGCTCGCCTTGGCGGCGCGGGCCGCCTCGAGCATCGAGTAGGTCTTGCCGACTCCGGCCGAGGCGCCGAAAAAGATGCGCAGCCGCCCCCGCCCAGCGCGCGCCTCCTCGGCTTGCACGTGAGCCAGCAGCTGATCAGGATCCGGCCGTAATTCGGCCATGCGGGCTTGATATCACTTCAGCCCGTCGAGCGCCAGATTGAGCTCTAGGACATTGACGCGCGGCGCGCCGAGGAAGCCCCACAGGGGGCCTTTGGCGTGCGCATCGATCAAGGCGCGCACGCGCTCGAGCGGCAGCTGCCGGAGCCGAGCCACCCGTGCGGCCTGGTATTCGGCCGCCGCGAGGCTGATGTCCGGATCGAGCCCGCTCGCGGAGGCGGTCACCAGATCGACGGGGACGGATGCGTTGTTGCCCGGATCCGCGGCGCGCAGCTGCGCAATGCGTGCCTTTACCGCAGCGGTGAGCGCGGGGTTGAGGGGCCCGAGGTTCGAGCCTCCGGAGGAGAGCGCATTGTAGGGCTGCGGTGTGGTGGCCGAGGGGCGGCTCCAGAAGTACCGCGGTGCGGAGAAGGCCTGACCGATGAGGCGCGAGCCGATGATATGCCCATCGCGCACGATCAGGCTGCCGCTCGCCTCATCGGGAAAGACGAGCTGGGAGATGCCCGTGATCGCGAGCGGATACACAATGCCGGTAAGCAGGGTGAGCAGCGCGAACAGCACCAGCGCGGGACGCCACACGGTCTTCATGCGAGCCTCAGGGCGGAGAGGCCCAGATCGATCAGCTTGATGCCGACGAAGGGCACGATGATGCCCCCGAGGCCGTAGATCAGCAGATTGCGGCGCAGGAGCACCGCCGCACCGAGGGGGCGATAACGCACGCCTTTGAGCGCGAGCGGTATCAGAACCACGATGATCAGGGCGTTGAAGATCACCGCCGACAGGATCGCGGAGAAGGGGCTCGCGAGGCGCATGACGTTGAGCGCATCGAGCTGCGGGTAGGTGGTGGCGAAGGCGGCCGGAATGATGGCGAAGTACTTGGCGACATCGTTCGCGATGCTGAAGGTCGTGAGCGAGCCACGCGTCATCAGCATCTGCTTGCCCGTCTCCACCACCTCGATGAGCTTGGTGGGGTTGGAGTCGAGATCGACCATGTTGCCGGCTTCCTTCGCCGCCTGCGTGCCGGTGTTCATGGCCACCGCCACATCCGCCTGCGCCAGGGCCGGCGCATCGTTGGTGCCATCGCCCGTCATCGCCACGAGCCGGCCCTGTGCCTGATGCTCGCGGATCAGACGCAGCTTGGCCTCGGGCGTCGCCTCGGCGAGAAAGTCATCCACACCGGCCTCGGCCGCGATCGCCGCCGCCGTGAGCTTGTTGTCACCGGTGATCATCACGGTCTTGATGCCCATGCGACGCAGCTCGACGAAGCGCTCCTTGATCCCGCCTTTGACGATGTCCTTGAGCTCGATGGTGCCGAGCACCCGCGCGCCATCGCTCACCAGAAGCGGCGTGCTGCCGCGGCGGGACACCTCATCGACCGTAGCCTGCAGGCTCCTCGGAAAGCTCTGCCCGAGCGCCTCGATGTGCTTGCGGATGGCATCGGCCGCGCCCTTGCGGATCTGGCGGGCACCGATATCGACCCCGCTCATGCGCGTGTGCGCCGAGAAGGGCACGAACAGCGCATTGAGCGAGCCCAGGTCGCGCTCGCGCAGGTTGAAGCGCTGCTTGGCGAGCACCACGATGCTGCGTCCCTCGGGAGTCTCATCGGCGAGCGAGGCGAGCTGTGCCGCATCGGCGAGCTCCTCCTCCGTGACGCCGGGCACGGGCAGAAAGGCCGCGGCCTGGCGGTTGCCGAGCGTGATGGTGCCGGTCTTATCGAGCAGCAGCACGTCCACATCGCCCGCCGCCTCGACGGCACGCCCGGACGTGGCGATCACGTTGGCCTGCATCATGCGGCTCATGCCGGCCACGCCGATCGCCGAGAGCAGCCCGCCGATGGTCGTGGGAATCAGGCACACGAGCAGCGCGATGAGCGCGGTGATCGTGACCGGTGTGCCGAGGTGCGTGACCCCGACGCCGTAGAGCGAGTACGGCAGCAGCGTCGCCGTGGCGAACAGGAATACCAGTGTGAGCGCGACCAGCAGGATCGTGAGGGCGATCTCGTTGGGGGTCTTCTGACGCTTGGCGCTCTCGACCATGGCGATCATGCGATCGATGAAGGTCTCGCCGGGGTTGGCGGT
>DATJSR010000022.1:0-19891 GCA_035504015.1 Steroidobacteraceae bacterium | reverse complement strand
CGCCGGCTGATGCAGCGGATTCAGATTCGCGTAGCACAGATCACCGTTGAGAAGGTGAAACAGCGGCTGAAAGCGCTCCACGGCATCGACGGCATGCCGGCTCTGCGCCGATGAGAGCACCCAGGAGCTCACCGGCGTGGCGAGATCCCCGAAGCTCGTGAAGCGAAAGGCCTGGCGGCCCCGCGCGGCCGTGCGAAAGCTCCCCGCGAACGGCTCGCCGCCGCGGCGATCGTTGTCGGCCGTCACCCTGTAATGATACGCAGCACCGGGAGCGAGCCCCTCCAGCCGGGCGTGATAGGTGAAGACGATCCGGCCGTTGATGCCGTCGGTGTAGCTGCGCTCCTGCGCGGGTACCACGAGAGCCTGGCCCGAGGCGCGCTCGAGAATCGCGCGCGGACGCAGCGCTCGGCCCGGTGAGGCCCAGGACACGCAGACACTCTGCGTCGGGTCCTCGCCCCAGGTGAGATGGATCTGCTCAGGGGTCCCATCGGCCGCGGGGGCGCTTGCCGCGGGCTCGCCACCCAAGATGACCGGCGAGGCGGCGGCGATCCCCGCGGCGCGTATGAACTGTCGCCGCGAAAGCGGCACGCTCGCCAGCTCAGGACCGTCCGGCGTGGCGGGTCCGCCGTCGGAGGATGGCTCCGGCTTCATCACCGACCCCCGTCGCTGCCGCATCGCGGCCTATGAATGATGCGCAAACCTCGCGGCCTGCTGAGCCAGTAGCTGCTTCTCGGCCCGCTCGAGGCGCGCGCTCGCCATACCGCGCGCGAGCACGGGGGCCATCTCCGCGGGCACTTTGCTGCGCACCCATGCCTCGATCTGCGCAAGCGGTGCGGCGTTCCAGAAAATCAGAGGCACGAACTGCGCCTCTATCAGCGGCTCGAAGGTGCCCTGAGCGACCAACAGCTCGTGTGCATGCGCGGTGAACAGCCGCCAGGCGAGAGCCGGGTGCTCGTGCGCGAGCCGAGCCACGATTTGCAGGCGCATATCTCCGACCTGCGGTGGCAGCTCGGAGGAGAAGGCAGCCTGCGCGGCCTGCTCGGCCAGGTGCGGGTCGCGCACGCTGGCGAGCGCGGAGTAATAGCGCTCGAGCTCGGGAACGCTCTTGGCGCTGCGCGCCAGCTGGTGCAGCTGCTCGAAGGTCTTCGCATCCGCGTGGTAGGCCACGACGGTCAGGATCGGCGACTGATCGCTCGGGGGCAGCGATGCCCGATCGCTAAGGAACTTCTCAAAACGCTGCTGCGCGCCGCGGATGACCTCCGCATCGCCCCACAATCCGAGGCTGCGGATCAGCGTACGCCGCAACTCTTCCTGATCGGCCGTGTCGCCGGGCTTTGAAGCCCAGCCGAGCCTGGCGAACACCGGTGCCAGCACCGAGCGTGCATACGCGGTGAACGCATCGTGAGCGGCATCCCCGCGCGTATCGTACTCGATGGCATCGAGCGCGGCGCTGATCTGCTGCCAGGCGCGCGCGTCGAGGTCCTGGCCCATCCCCGAGGCGAGCGCCAGATAGTTTCCGAGCGGCTCGGCGCTCGCGAGCACCAGCGCCCATTGATCATCCAGCAGCGCGATGCGATCTCCGTCCGGCAGCTCGCCGAAATGGGCCGTGTTCGTCCGCAGGGTCGCCGGATCGTACTGCACGCGGTAGAAGCCGATGGCATCGGCATCGACGCTCAAGGGCTCTGCACAGCGACCCGCAGGCAGCGTCGGCGCATCGCCCTCGAGCAGCACGGATTCCCGCTTGCCTGCCGCGCCCACGCGTACCTGCAGCGGCACGTTCCAGTGACTCGGGCCCTCCGGCTTGCCCTCGACCAGGAAGCGAGTCTGGGCGAAGTGCAGGATGCGGGCACCGCCCGTGCCGCAGGAGGCGGTCACGCGCACCAGCGGGAAGCCGGGACGGCGTGTCCAATCACCTGCGATCTTCCCCACGTCCTTGCCCGTGGCGGCCGCAAGGCCATTCCACAGATCGGTGCTGGTCGCATTCGAGAAGGCATGCGCACGGATGTAGCGCCGGATGCCGTCGCGAAATGCCGCATCGCCGAGATACGCCTCGAACATGCGCAGAATCGACTGGCCCTTGTTGTACGTAATCGTCGGATCGAAGGCATTGGAGGCCTGCAGCTCGTCGGTGACATGCTGCTGGATGGCCGGCGAATTCGGCAGCGCATCGGCCCGCATGGCACTCTCCTTGTCGCCGTCCTCCTGCTCCCACCAATGCCAGCTCGGGTTACGCCGGTCGGTCTCCTTGGCCGCCATCCAGGAAGCGAAGCTCTCGTTGAGCCAGAGGTCATCCCACCAGCCGAGGGTCACCAGATCCCCGTTCCATTGATGCGCCATCTCGTGCGCCTGCGTGGCATAGACCTGCTGCTGCTGTCCGAGCGTGCCCGAAGGCGGCCACAGCAGCAGCTGGTCGTTGTAGGTGATCGCACCCCAGTTCTCCATCGCACCGGAGAAGCCTCCGGGAATGGCGAGCGAGTCGAGCTTGGGCAGCGGAAACGAATAGCCGAAGTAGTCGTTGTAGTCGGCAAGAATCTGCGTCGCATTCGCGAGCGCGTAGCGACCATTGCCCTGCTGCCCGCGAACCGCCCACACTCCGAGCTCCGTTGAGCCGCTGCGGCCGCTCAGGCGAGCGAGATCGCCCGCGACGAAGGCGACCAGATAGGTGGGCATCTTGGGCGTCGGCTGGAAGCGTACCGTCTGCAGCGCACCCTCGACGCGGCGCTCGAGGATCGGCATGTTCGAGACCGTGGCCCAGGCGCTCGGCACCTTGAAGGTGAGATCAAAGACCGCCCGGAACGCCGGCTCGTCCCAGCAGGGAAACATGCGCCGGGCATCGGTCGCTTCCATCTGTGTCACCAGCATCTGGCCCGGTGCGACGCCTGGGTAGGAATACGGCTGCAGGAACAGTCCCTGCGGCCGCGACTCGATCTTGCCGCGATAGTCGAAGATCAGGCGATGAGTGCCCGGTGCGGCCGCGTGCGCGAGGCTGATCGTCGTCAGCTGCTGCTCATCGTCGGATTTGACCGCTGCCGCAGGCGCTCCGTCGAGCCGTACACCGGTGAGGGTCTCGTTGAGCGAGTTGAGCACGATGCGATCGGTGCTCTTGCGGACGTTGAGCACCACGGTCTCATGGCCCTCGATGCCCATGGCCTTGATATCGGGTATGACCGTGACCTCGTAGCGCTCGGGCACCACGCTCTTGGGCAGCCGGCCCGGCGCGGTGTCGAAGGAAAATGCAGGCTCGGGGCCGAGCGGCGGCTGCGCCGCCTGCGCCAGGGCCACATTAGCCGGGCACGCCACGGCGACCGCGCCAAGCATGCCCAAGGCGATCGTCGTGCGTCTGTCCATGCGCGGGCTCTCTTTCGGACACGTGATTGGGCTAACATTCTAGCCTCAGTGCCCTGTCGGGAGCGCGCGAGTGCCGATTTACGAGTACCGGTGCGAGGCCAATGGCCGTCTGGTCGAGGTCACCCACAAGATGGCAGAGCGCCTGCACACCTGGGGCGAGCTGTGCGAGCGTGCCGGCATCTCTCCCGGACGCACCGATCCGCACGCTCCGGTGCAAAAGCTCATCTCCGCAGGATTCATCGCCACCGGCTCGAGCGAGCCGGCCTGCGCGGGTGGCGCCTGTGAGCTGCCGGCGTGTGGCAACGGCATCTGCGCCAGCGGAGCATGCGCTTCCGCCGAGGGCGGGGATTTCTGAGCCTGCGCGCAGTGCGCCGGACTAGAGGATCTTGCCCGGATTGAGGATGCCGTTCGGATCCATCGCCTGCTTGATGGCGCGCATCAGAGCGAGCTCTGCGGGACTGCGCGAGAGGTGCAGGAACTCGCGCTTGAGGGAGCCGATGCCATGCTCGGCGGAGATGGAGCCGCGCCGGCGCGCCACGAGCTCGTACACCGCCCGCTCGATCGTGAGCTCGGGCACCTCATGATCCGACATGCGCACCGACACGTGCAGATTGCCATCGGCGACATGCCCGAAATACACCGCGGTGAGCTGCGGCCAGCGCGACGCGAAGAGCGCTGCAATCTCCGTGACGAGCCCACCGATTTCACCCGTGGGGACGCTCACATCGAATCCCAGCTGCGGCCAATGGGGGGTCTTCTGCCACTCCCCCGGCGAGTCACGCACGCTCCACAGCTCGGTGGTCTCGCGCTGCGACTGGGCAACGATCGCATCCTTGACGATACCCTCCTGCAGCGCCTCACCGATCACCGCCTCGTAGTGCCGCGCATCGCGCTCGGGCTCGAGGCCCATGGTCTCGATGAGCACGTACGCGCCATGACCCCGCTCGAGCGGCGCCTTGCGGCCCAGGCCTTCGGTGCCCAGGCGATAGAACTCCGGCCACATGACTTCGAAGGCGGTGAGCTGGGAGCCGAAGCCGCGACGCGCGCGGGCGAGCAGCGCCAGCACCGCCTCGTAACCGTCGACCGCGCAGATGCCGGTGCAGATGCTGCGCGGCTTGGGGAAGAGCCGCAGCACCACCGCCGTGATGATGCCGAGCGTGCCCTCCGCGCCGATGAACAGCTGCCGCAGATCGTAGCCGGTGTTGTTCTTGATGACCTTGCGCAGCGCATCGATCACGGTGCCGTCGGCGAGCACCGCCTCCACGCCGAGCACCAGGTCGCGCGCCATGCCGAAGCGCAGCACGCGATTGCCGCCCGCATTGGTCGAGAGGTTGCCGCCGATCTGACACGAGCCGCGCCCGCCGAGGTCGAGCGGGAAGAACAGGTCCGCGGCATCGGCAGCCTTCTGCACGGTCTCCATCACGACGCCGGCCTCCACGGTGATGGCCCCCGCGGCGGTGTCGAGCTCACGAATCGCGCGCATCCGCTCGAGACAGACGACCACGCAGGGCGCGAGGGGCACGGCCCCGCCGGCAAGCCCGGTCCGGCCGCCTTGCGGCTGCACCGCGATGCGCTGCTCGTTGCAGTAGCGCAGGATCGCCGCAACCTGCTGCGTGGTGCGCGGATAGGTGAGCGCCAGGACCCCGACCCCGGGGTCGCCCTGCACGCCGAAGTCGCTCGTGTGGCGCGCGAGGCTCTGCGCATCGGGCGCCACCACGACATCGGCACCGACCCGTTGCGCCAGATCCTCGAGCACCATCTGCGAATTCTTCATCGTTGGCATCCCATCAGGTGGGGCGCTCGCCCGCCACGGTGGTACGGTAAAGCTCCCGCCGATAACCCTGGTAGTCGTTGTAAGCCTGGTGCACGCACAGACGGTTGTCCCAGAGTGCGAGCATGCTCGGCTCCCAGCGCAGCCGGCAGCCGAACGCAGGCTGTGTCAGATGCTCGGCGAGAAATTTCAGCAGCGGCGCGGACTCCTCGGGCAGCATGCCCTCGATGCCGATGGCATAGGAGGGGTCGACGTAGAGCGCTTTCTCACCCGTGACGGGGTGCGTGCGCACCAGAGGATGGGTATTGCCCTCGATCTTGCGCATGAGATCCTCCGAGAGACGCCCGCTGTCGCGCGTCGCGGCGAGTCGACCGATCGGGCTATCGCTCACTTCCACCGCCCCTTGCGCGGCACTCAGCACGTCCCGCAGCGAGAAGCGGACCTGCAGGCCCTCGATCAGGTGCCGGAAGGTCTCACTGAGCATGGCGTAGGCGAGCGCGGAGTTGGCCCAAGTGGTGTCACCGCCGAAGGGCGGGATCTGCACGGAGTACAGGATCGTGATCGCGGGTGGCTGCGCCAGAAACGGAGAGTCGGTATGCCAGCCCTCCCCGAACACCATTCCGGAGCGGTCCTCCGCCTCCTTGATGAGCGGATGCACGTTGCGATGTCCGGGAACCCCCTGCGTGTAGGCATCCTCGGCGAAAGGCCCGAAGCGCAGGCTGAAGGCCTCGTGGTCGGCATGGCTGAGCTTCTGGCCGCGGAAATAGATCATCTTGTGGCGAAAGAGCGCATGCCGGATCTCCTGAAACTGCGCATCGCTTGCCTGCGCCGCCTCGACCCCGCGGATCTCGGCGCCCATCGCCGCGGCGAGGGGGCATGCCTCGATGTGGCGGTATTGGGCGGGGTGGTTGTCGAACTTGCCCGTCGGATGCAGTCGCATGAGATTCCCGTCTTGAGCGCGGCGCCCGCAGATTAACACTCCGGGGGCGCCTGCGGCCGATGCGGCCACGGACCTCCTGGGCTGCGCATCGGGTGCAGCGGAAAGCCGATCCAAGCGACTGTTTCCGTTGAGCACCCGCTGGGCGAGTACCGAGGGCGCCGGCATGCGGTGCGCGCACGACGAGGCCGCCCGACTGTGACATCATTGAAGCCTGGGTCGCCTCATCGTGCAGTGCGGCTCGCCGTCGTCCAGCGCCGCCGCACCTCGCTGGCCGAACGAGCACGCGGTCGGTGCGCTGGAGAGTGACGTTGGCCGAGGGTGGAGGCGGCAAACGAGCCATCGCGCTGGCGCTCGGGTGCATTGCCTTCGCACTCGCGGGGCTGCCCTCGATCGCCCGCGCCCAGGACAATCCGGCCAGTGATCCCGCGGTGCCGCGCCAGTGGCACCTGCTCGAGCAGCGCTGCTCGAAATGCCACAACAGCCTCGACTGGGCCGGCGGCCTCGCCTTCGACACCCTCTCCGCGCAGGATATTCCCGGCGATGCCGAGGTCTGGGAGAAGGCGATCCGCAAGCTGCAGGGCCGCCTCATGCCACCCCCCGGTGAACCGCAGCCCGAACAGCGCGCGATCGATGATTTCGTCGCCTACCTCGAAGCAACGCTCGATCGCGCGGCGGCGGCGCATCCGGATCCCGGCTCCGTCGGGCTGCATCGCCTCAATCGTAGCGAGTACGCGCGCGAGATCCACGCGTTGCTCGGCCTCGATGTGGACGTGCGCACCCTGCTGCCGAAGGATGTCTCGAGCGAGGGCTTCGACAACATCGCCGCAGTGCTGCGCGTTTCGCCAGTCTTCCTCGATGAGTACATCCGCGCCGCGCGCAACATCAGCCGACTCGCCATCGGCCGTGCCACGGCCAAGCCGAGCAGCCGGGAGTATCGGGTCAATCCTGCCAAGGATCAGTCCGAGCACCTCGATGGCCTGCCCCTCGGCACCCGCGGCGGCATGCTCGTCACGCACTACTTTCCCGCGGACGGCGAGTACGAGTTCAGCATCCGCAATTTCTTCTTCGGCGGTGCCGGCTACGTCACCAAGATCGATCAGCCCCACCGCGTCATCCTCACCATCGATGACGTGCGCGTCTTTGCGCGCGAGTTCGGCGGTCCCGAGGACTTGAAGGCCGTGGACCAGCATCAGGCCACCGCGGCCGATGAGATGCAGTCGCGCTTCAATCACATCCGTGTACGCATCAAGGCGGGGGCACACCGCGTCGGCGTGAGCTTCGTGCAGCGCTCCCTCGCCGAATCCGACTCGCCGCTGCAGCCGCTCGCGGAGTTGCCCGAGATGGAGCGGGTGCCGAGCATCCCCGGGGTCGATATCTCCGGGCCTTTCAACGTCACGGGCGTCGGCGACACCGACAGCCGCCGGCATATCTTCATCTGCCGGCCGGCGAGCGCGGTGGAGGAGACCCCGTGCGCGCGGCGCATCCTCGAGCACCTCGCCAGCGCCGCATTTCGCCGTCCGCCGAGCGATGCCGACCTCACCCCGCTCATGCGCTTCTACGCCATGGGTCGCGCGGCCGGTGACTTCGATGCGGGCATCGAGAGCGGGCTCACCGCCATTCTCGCGAGCACGAAGTTCCTCTATCGCGCCGAGCCGCCCGACCCCGATGCGCATCCGGGCGCCGTGCATGCCCTCGATGACACGGCGCTCGCCTCGCGCCTGTCCTTCTTCCTCTGGAGCGAGGGTCCCGATGCCACCCTGGCCGGGCTCGCCGCCGCCGGCGAGCTGCACGATCCGGCCGTGCTCGAGCAGCAGGTGCATCGCATGCTCGCGGATGCACGCTCGGAGTCGCTCGTCACCAACTTCGCCTTCCAGTGGCTCGAGGTATCGAAGATCGATGCCGTCGAGCCCACGCCCGTTCTGTATCCGGACTTCGATCCGGACCTGCGCGATGGCTTTCGCGAAGAGATGCGGCTGTTCCTCGGTGGCATCCTGCGCTCGGACGCGAGCGTGCTCGAGCTGCTGCGCTCGGATCAGACCTTTCTCAACGAGCGCCTCGCGCGCCACTACGGCGTGCCGAACATTCAAGGCGCACAGTTTCGCCGCGTACGCCTGCAGGACCCCAATCGCTGGGGGCTGCTCGGCAAGGGCGCCGTGCTGATGGCAACCTCCTATGGCAACCGCACCGCACCGGTGCTGCGCGGCGCCTGGATCCTGGAGAACCTCACCGGCACGCCGCCCAACTCCCCGCCACCGGGAATCTTGCCGCTCAAGGAGAGCGAGCCCGGCCAGCGCGCGCTCACCGTGCGCGAGCGGTTGCAGCAGCATCGCAGCAACCCCTCCTGCAATGCCTGCCACGGCGTCATGGATCCCTTGGGTTTCGCGCTGGAGAATTTCGACGTCGTGGGCGGCTGGCGCGAGGTCGATCGCGATGCGGGCACGCCGATCGATGCCAGCGGCCAGCTCGCCGATGGGCGCCACGTCGGCTCGCCGGCGCAACTGCGCGAGGCGCTCCTCGCCCGCCCCGAGCAGTTCGTGCAGACACTCACCGAGAAGCTCATGACCTTTGCTCTGGGCCGGGCCATGCGCTACCAGGACATGCCGACCGTCCGCGCCATCGTGCGGGAGGCCGCACGCCAGGGGGATACCTTCGAGTCGATCGTCCAGGGCATCGTGCGCGCCCCCGCGTTCCGCCTGCAGCAGGCGCCGTCGCTGCCGGCCCCACAGCAAACCGCGCGCACCGACCCGCATACCTAGGAGCCACACTCGTGTTCATCACCCGCAAGCATCTCTCACGCCGCACCGTGCTGCGCGGCATCGGATGCGGCGTCGCGCTGCCGCTGCTCGATGCGATGGTTCCCGCGGCGACCGCTCTTGCGGACACGGCCGCGGCCGCCAAGCCGCGGCTCGGGTTCTTCTACTTCCCCCATGGCGCCATCATGGAGAAGTGGACACCGGAGACGGTGGGCCGCAACTTCGCGCTCAGCCCGATTCTCGAGCCGCTCGAGGAGGTTCGCAGCCAGCTGATCGTGGTGAGCAACATCGGCAACAAACCCGCCGAGAGTCGCGCCGTGCACGCCCTCGTGCCGGCGACCTGGCTCTCCTGCGTGCACCCGCGCGAGAGCATGACGCCCGATATGGCGGTCACCGTCGATCAGATCGCAGCCCAGCACATCGGCCAGCAGACGCCTTACCCCTCTTTGGAGGTCGCGACCGCACAGGGACACGGGGTCGGCAGCGCCTGCGAGCGCGGCTACGGCTGCAGCTACTCGGGCACGCTCTCCTTCAGCACTCCCTCCACCCCGCTACCGGTCGAGAGCAATCCGCGACAGCTGTTCCTGCGGCTCTTCGGCCAGGGCGACTCCCCCGAGGAGCGGGGCTTCATCACGCGCCAGACGACGAGCCTGCTCGACATGATCGCGGACGAGACCGCTACGCTGCGCGCGCAGCTCGGGCCGGCCGACCGGCGCACACTCGATGATTACCTCGCCAGCGTGCGCGAGATCGAGCGGCGCGTGCGCAACGCCGCGCACAGCGATGTGGCGAAGCTCTCGCTGCCCGAGGTGCCGGGAGCGACCTCCGAGAACTTCGACGAGCACCTGAACCTGATGTTCGATCTGATCGCGCTCGCCTACCAGGGCAATCTCACGCGCATCCAAAGCTTCATGATCGCGCCCGAGGTGAGCGAGCAGACCTACAACCACATCGGTGTTCCGGATGCCTTCCATGCGCTCTCGCACCACGCCAACGACGAGGCGAAGAAGGCCCGCCTGGTGAAGATTCAGCGCTACCACACGCAGGTCTTCGCCAAGTTCGTGGGCAAGCTCGCACGCATGCCCGACGGCGATGGCAGCATGCTCGATCATTCGATCCTGCTGTACGGCAGCAACATGAGCAACAGCAACCTGCACAATCAGTACCCGCTGCCCACCGCGCTCGTTGGCGGGGGCTGTGGGCGGCTGAAGACCGGGCAGCACGTGAGCTACCCCGAGCGCACGCCGCTTGCGAACGTGCTGCTCACGATGCTGC
Organism: Steroidobacteraceae bacterium; assembly: GCA_035504015.1. GTDB lineage: Bacteria > Pseudomonadota > Gammaproteobacteria > Steroidobacterales > Steroidobacteraceae > JASHUC01. The sequence continues at coordinate 9,804 of DATJSR010000022.1, read as the reverse complement.
AGCGGGTCGATGTGCCGATCGAGAAGGTCGGCGACAGCACCGCCGCCCTGACGGAGATCTGATGCGGCCTGCAATCCCGTGGCTCGCGGCGCTCAGCGCGCTCGGTGCGGGACTGAGCCCCGTGCTGGCGGGCCCGCAGACTGCGGCCCCCGCAGGTGCGCCTGCAGCCGGGGTCATCGAGCCGCTCGAGCGCGACGCACCGCTCGTGCTCGCAGCCCGCGCCGACGATGCAGCCGCCGTCCGGCGCCTGATCGGTGAGCTCCCGCGCGCCGACATCGATCAGCGCACCGCCGATGGCACCACGGCGCTTCACTGGGCGGTCTACCACGACGAGGTGGATCTGATCGAGCGCCTGCTGCAAGCGGGGGCGAGCCCGAACGTGCGCAACGATTACGGCTCCACTCCCTTGTCCGAGGCTGCTGTGGTGGGTGATGTGCGGGTGCTGCGGGATCTGCTTCGGGCCGGCGCAGACGTGGAGTCGGCGAATGGCGATGGTCAGACGGCGCTCATGATCCTCGCGCGCACGAGCAACGTCACGGCGGCGCGGCTGCTCATCGCGCACGGTGCCAACGTCAATGCCCGCGAGCACTGGCGAGGGCAGACGGCACTGATGTGGGCGGCAGCACAGGCGCAGCCCGCCATGGTGCAGCTGCTGCTCGAGCGCGGCGCACAGCCGGATGCCCGCTCGAACGTGAACGACTGGGAGCGTCAGGTCACTGCCGAGCCACGCATGCAGGCGCGCCCCTCGGGCGGCTTCACCCCCCTGCTCTACGCGGCGCGTCGGGGCTGCCTCGAGTGCGCGCGTGCGCTGCTGCATGCCGGGGCGAACAAGAACCTCACGGACCCCGACGGCGTGAGCCCCTTGCTCGAGGCGGCGCTGAACTCGAATTTCGATGTCGCCGCCCTGCTCGTGGACGCCGGGGCGGATGTGAACAAGTGGGACTACTGGGGGCGCTCACCGCTGTATGCCGCGGTCGATCTCGATACGCTGCCCGTGGGAGGGCGCGCCGACCGACCCTCGCTCGATCACACGAGCAGCCTCGCACTCATCCGGCTGCTGCTCGATGCCGGTGCCAATCCGAATCTGCAGCTGAAGCTCTTTCCTCCCTACCGCTCCTTACGCGATGACCGGGGCGCAGACCAGCTGCTCGGCGTGGGCACCACGGCGCTCGTGCGCGCCGCCAAGGCCGGCGATGTGCCGGCGGTGCAGCTGCTGCTCGCCCACGGGGCCAATGCCGAGCTGCCCACTGCGAGCGGCATCACCGCCCTCATGGCCGCCGCGGGTAACGGCTCCTCGAGCATCGACACGCGCGGTCGCTACAAGAGCGAGCAGCAGGCCGTGCAGGCCGTCGAGCTGCTGCTCGCCGCCGGCGCCGATGTGAACGCGCGCGATGCGGGAGGGCAGACCGCCCTGCATGGAGCTGCCTTCTGGGGCTGGGACACGCTGGTCAAGACGCTGGCCGCCCACCGCGCCGATCTGCTGGTCAAGGACGCTCGCGGACGCACCGCCGCCGACGTTGCCGCGGGTGTCGCGAGCAGCTCCGGCCGCGCGAGCGCCGTGCCGCACCCGCAGACGGCCGCGCTGCTGCACCGTCTGATGGCGCAGTCGAGCGTGCGCTCTGCACGCGATGCGGCCGGCGGCACGGCAAGCATCGGTGCCGAGTGATGCGACCCGGACGCGATACCGCCCGAATGATGCGCAGGCGCGCGTTCCTGCAGGGACTGCTGACCTGCGCCGCGCTCGGCACGCCCCGGTTGCGCGCGGCCGCGAGTCCTGCGGCCCCCTCTGCGGCGACCGCGCTCAGCGCCACCCCGCTCAGCGAGCAGCTGCTGCTCATCCGCGGCGGCGGCGGCAACGTCGTCGTACTCGATGCGCCGGAGGGGGTCCTGCTGGTCGACGGCGGCTCCCCCGAGCATTCGGCGAGGGTGCTGCAGCTGATCAAGGAGCGCACCGGCAAAGCCATCAAGGTGCTCTTCAACACCCACTGGCACTGGGATCAGACGGGCTCGAACCGTACCCTCGGGCCCGCGGGAGTACGCATCATCGCGCACGAGAACACGCGCCTGTGGCTCGGCACCGAGGTCGTGTGCAAGTGGCAGCAGCGCACCTACGCGCCCTTGCCGCTCGCGGCGCGGCCCAACGAGACCTTCTATACGAGCGGCACGCTGCGCTTTGGCACCGAGCACATCGAGTATGGCTACCTGCCGCAGGCCCATACCGACGGGGACCTCTTCGTGTACTTCCGCGAGGCGAATGTGCTCGCCGCGGGCGATGTGCTCTCGGTCGGCTCCTATCCGATCCTCGACTATTGCACCAACGGCTGGATCGGCGGCATGGCCAATGCCACCCAGAAGCTCATGGCGCTCTGCGGCCCCGACACCCGCGTGATCCCGGGCACGGGTCCGCCGCAGACCCGTGCCGATCTCGAGCGCGAGCAGCAGATGCTCACGACCCTGAAGCTGCGGCTCTCGAAGCTGCTCGCGCAGGGCATGAGTGTCAGGGACATGCTCGAGGCGGCGCCCACGCACGACTTCGATCCCCAGTGGGGCGATCCGACGCTCTTCGTGTCGAATGCGTGGCCGGGCCTGGTGGCTCGCGCGCGCGAGCTCGGTGTCGCCATCGTCTGAAGCAAGGCACAGTCCGAACCACCCTCAAAGGCCCGAACCACCTCCATGCGAACCACAGGATTTGCGCCGGCCGCTGCGGCGGCCGCGCTGCTCGGATTCACCTGCCTCGAAGCCCATGCCCAGGCCCCTGCCGGCTACCTCCCCAGTGACACGAGCAAGCAGGAGGAAAGCGTCGTCCTCGATGGCGGGCACCTCACCATCGAGCAGATCGTCGATGTCGCCCGACACGGCGCACAGGTGTCGCTCGCCCCGCAGGCGCGCCAGCGCGAGGTGGACAACTACGGGCTGCTGCTCGAGGCGACCGCCGAGGGCGTCTCCGTCTACTGGTTCAATCGCGGCACTGGAGACAATCGCGAGACCGTGCTCTTCAAGGGCGATGCACTTGCGCCGGCCAACAAGTCCAAGATCGAGCAGCTGCAGTACGACCGCTTTCGGCGCGGGGCGCATGCCGGCGTAGGCCCCGAGGTGCGCGACGAAGCCATCGTGCGCGCCATGATGCTCGTGCGCGCCAACGACATGACCTACAACGCGCCGAGCCCGCCGCTTGCGCAGATGCTGCTCGATCTGCTCAACAAGGGCGTGACACCCGTGGTGCAATCGCGCGGCACGGTCGGCGAGGGAGACCTTGCGCAGCTCGGTAACGTGGCCGGGTGCATGGTGGGCGCGGGTGAGGCCTACTATCACGGCGTGCGGATGCCGGCCGCGCAGGCGCTCGCCGAGGCTGGCCTTCAGCCGCTGCATCCCTTCGCCGCCGATGAGAACGCGCTCACGAGCAGTGATGCCTACGCCACGGGCCAGGCAGCCCTGGTCGTGTACGACGCCCGACGCGCGCTCGAGTGGGCGGACCTGGTCTATGCCATGGACTTGAACGGCATGAACAGCAGCATCACGCCGCTCAGTCGCGTGGTCCAGCACGATCGGCCCGAGCGCTGGCTCAACTGGGACGCCGCCCGGGTCCTCGACATGATCCGCGGCAGCTATCTTTTCGGGGCCGACCCCAGGCGCATCATCCAGGACCCGGAGAGCCTGCGCGCGTCCTCGATTCGCCAGGGAGCCGCCTGGGAGGAATGGGCGGCGCTGCGCCGCGCCGTGCTCTTTCAGGCCAACTCCTCCGATCACAACCCCGCAGTCGCCGTGGGCACCGGCCCCGAGGATTCCTGGGAGCTCGCCACCCCGCAGATGATGCGCTTCTTCGTGCGCGGCGGACCCTTGAGCCACGGGCAGCACGGCTACATCGTCTCGAACGCGAACTGGGACCCCTACCCGCTCGCCAACAAGCTCGAGAACTTCGTCACCGCCATGGCCAACATGGACGTGGCCATCGAGCTGCGCATCGAGCGTTTCCGCAGCAAGTTCTTCACGGTGGTCTCGGTACAGGATGTGCTGCCGCACTGGACTCGGCACGACAGCGGCTACATGCCCACCGACCTGCAGCAGGAGATGCAGACACTCATCAATCCGGTCGCCCCCTCCGGCAGCGCTCTCGAGACCACGGTCGAGGACCTGCAGGCGCAGACGCGCATCAAGGTGCAGCGCGCCCGTCAGGCGGTCTCTCTCACGAACGACCTGCTCGGCCTCGATGTGATCGAGGCGGCGCTATGGCTCGATGTGCGCAAGACCCAGGACCCTGCGCGCTCCTTCGGCGCGGCCCCCGAGCGCGTGTGGCACGCCCTGCGCCAGCTCGTGACACTCGATGACAGCGCCGATCTCGATGCGCCGCTGTCGCGTCAGGCACGCGCAGCGCGCTTCATCCGGGAGACTCCGCCGTCGCGCTTCTATGCAGGTACCGCCCTGCAGGAGCCGGCGGAGTGAGTCTGCCGCTGGTGGTCGGGATCAGCGGTGCCTCCGGCGCCGTCTATGCCGTGCGGCTGCTGCAGGTGCTGCGTCAGCTGCAGATCCCCGTACACCTCGTCATCTCGAAGTCCGGCATGCGCTCGGTGCAGCAGGAGACCGAGCTCGAACCCGGCAGCCTGCGCGAGCTCGTCGAGGCGCGTCACGCCAATTCAGATCTCGGCGCCTCGATCGCGAGCGGCTCCTTTCGCACGCGCGGCATGATCGTCATTCCGTGCTCGATTCGCACGCTCTCGGACATCGCCTACGGCACCACCGATACCCTGATCAGCCGCGCGGCCGATGTCGCTCTCAAGGAGCGGCGGCGCCTGGTGCTCGCGGTGCGCGAGACGCCTCTGCACGCGGGACATCTGCGCAGCATGCTCGCCGCCACCGAGAACGGGGCGATCGTGATGCCGCCGGTGCCCGCCTTCTATCAGCGCCCGAAGACACTCGAGGACCTCATTGACGATACGGTGGGCCGCTGCCTGCAGCTCTTCGACATCGACAGCGGGCTCGTCGAGCCCTGGCAGTCGCCGCCCGAGTAGCGAGCCGTAGCAGCTTGGCAGGAGAGCTCAGCACCTTGGCCGTCGAGCAATCGATCCGTCCCTTTCTCGCAGCACTCGAGCGCTCCGGGCAGCTGCTGCGTATCGACAAGCGCGTCGACCCGGTGTTCGAGATCTCGGCCTTCCTATCGGCGTGCGATCGCGGCCCGGCGGTGCGCTTCGAGCAGGTGAGCGGCTCGGCGTTGCCGGTCATCGGCAATCTCTTCGCCGGTCGCACGCGCATCGCCGCGGCGCTCGGCATCGGCACGGCCGATATCCTGCCGGCACTGCGCCGCGCAATCCGCGATCCGGTGCCGCCGAGCAGCGTGCAATCCGCGCCCGTGCAGGCGCACATCGAGGAGCGTGCACCGCTCGCCGGTCTGCCAGTGCCCACCTTCTTCGAGCGTGAAGCACGACCCTATATCACCGCCGGCACGATCGTCGCGCGCGATCCGCAGACCGGCCGCGGCAATCTGTCCTTCGCCCGCTGCGCCATCCTCGACGAGCGGCGCGCCATGGTGGGTATCGCGCCCAATCATCACCTCGCGCTCTTTGCACGCCGTGCCGCCGCTGCCGGCCGGCCGCTCGAGATCGCCGTCGTCATCGGCGCCCATCCGGCCATACAGCTCGCCGCCTGCCTGTATCTCGGCGTGGGCGATGACGAGATGCACTGCGCGGGCAGCCTGCTCGGGGAGCCGGTCGAGCTGGTGCAGGCGCGCACCGTCGATCTCGCCGTGCCCGCCGGAGCCGAGCTCGTCCTCGAGGGCGTCATCGAGCCCGACCAGTCGGTCGCGGAGGGCTGGGTGTCGGAGTTTCACGGCATGTACGAGGATTACGGTGCCGGCTACCTCGCCACCTTCCGCGCGCTGACCCGCCGTGCGGATGCACTGTTTCAGGTGATCGAGCCCGGCTATCACCTCGAGCATCTGTACCTCGGCGCGCTGCCTATTGCGGCCGCTCTGCTCAACAGCCTGAGCGCGCTGGTGCCGAACGTGCTCGATGTGGCGATCACCGAAGCGGGCTCGGGCCGCACCGATGCGGTGGTGCAGATGCGCGAGCCGCGCCCGGGGCAGGCCCGGCGCGTCATGCTGGCAGCATTCGCCGCCATCAACATCCTCAAGCGCGTGACGGTCGTCGATGCGGACATCGACCCCTGGGATGCAACGGCGGTGGAGTGGGCGCGCACCAATCGCATGCGCATCGAACGGGATCTGCTCACCGTGCCCCTCGCCGGAGCCGACCGCTCCGAGCCGCTGGAGTCCGCCGGGCTCGTCACCAAGGTAGGCTTCGATGCGACCGCCAAGCCGGGCGATCGGGCCGAGGGAACCGAGCGCGCCCTGCCCCCGGCCGCGCTGCGCGCTCAGGCGCAGCGCTGGCTGCGGCACAACCTCTCGCCGGAGCAGCGTCGCGGCTGGCTCAGCGAGGACTGAAGGGGCAGCGCAGCCCCCGCAAACGCAGCCGCCTCGAACGTATCGGACTCAAATATTGCGCGCCCGCAGTTCGCGCTCGATGAACTGCGCCTGACGCAGCGCCAGCGCGACGATCGTGAGCGTCGGATTGGCCGAGCCCGGGGTGCTCATGGCACTGCCGTCGGAGATGAAGAGGTTCGGGATGTCGTGGGTCTGACCGTGCGCATTCGCGACCCCCTCCTTCGGGTCCCGGCTCATGCGCGCCGTGCACATGTTGTGGGTGGCCGGTGTCTGGCGTGAGTAGGCGACGCGGATCGCGCCCACCGCCTCGTAGAGCGCCTTCGACTGACGCTGTGCGTGGGCGCGCATGGCGGCGTTGTTCTCGTGATCGTCCAGGTGAATGTTTGCCACCGGCAGTCCGAAGCGATCCTTGACGGCCGGGTTGAGCGTGATGCGGTTGGTCGCCCGCGGCAGATCCTCCCCGTTGATGAAGATGCCGGCCATGCTGCGGTAGTGATCCATGATGAAGCCGAGCTCGCGGCCCCACATCGTGTGCGGAAAGCCCGACAGCGGCAGGCTCGGCAGATCGAGGGCGGCGAGCTCCAGGTGATAGCCGCCGACGAAGCCGCGCCGGGGGTCGTTGAGCGTCTCGTCCTCGACGATGCCGGCGAGGGTGGCGCCGCGCCAGAACTCGATCGGCTTGTCGAAGATGCCCCAGGCAAAGCCGCCCGTGTGATGGCAGAAGTTGCGCCCGACCTGATCGCTCGAATTGGCAAGTCCGTGGGGGAACTTGGCGGACTCCGAGAGCAGCAGCAGCCGTGCCGTCTCGACGGAGTTGCACGCCACACACACCAGGTGTGCCTTCTGGCGCTGCTCCACGCCGTGGGCATCGCGGTAGACGACGCCGCTCACCCGGGCATCCGGGCCGTGCTCGATGCGCACGGCGCGGCACTCGGTGCGCAGGTCGAGGTTACCGGTCGCCTCCGCCCGCGGAATCTCCGTATAGAGCGTGCTCCACTTCGCGCCGGTCTTGCAGCCCTGCACGCAAAAGCCCTGCTGGATACAGAATGCGCGCTCATCCGCCGGCTGCGCATTGATGGCCATGTAGCCGGTGTGCACCTGGCGGTAGCCGATGCGGCGGGCGCCGTTGTACATCACCTTGAAGTGGTTGGATGCCGGCAGGCCGGGGTTACCGTGGCGGCGCGCCACCACCATGCGCCGCTCGGCAAGCTCGTAGTAGCGCACGAGCTCCTCGTACTCGATCGGCCAGTCGATGAGCGAGGCGCCGGGCAGCGCTCCGTAGGTGCTGCGCGCGCGCACTTCCCAGGGCCGGATGCGCGGACACGAGCCGGTCCAGTGCACGGTGGTGCCGCCCACCGTCTTGCACGTCCAGGAAGGCAGCGTCGGGTAGTCCTGAGCGATGGTGGTCGAGCCCGAAACCGTGCGCGGCTCGAGCCAGGTGAGCTGCGCGAAGGCCTCGCCGGGCACCTGCGAGAAGCTGCCGAGCGACTGTCGCGCACCCGCCTCGAGCAGCACCACCCTGATACCGCGACGGGTGAGCTCGTGGGCGAGCGTTCCGCCCCCGGCACCCGAGCCAACGATGACGACGGCACCGCGGTCGTCGTGGGCAACTTCGGCCATGCCATCCCCCTCGCATGCTCGTTCGCGAGCGCGACGGCTCGCGCTTGCGATGGCCGCCAATATAGCAGCCACCGCCCCCCCCCACGAGCAAAAGCCCGACGGCCTTGCGGCCATCGGGCTTGCTTGCTCGATGCGGTGCTACAGCTTGCCGGTGGAGCGCCAGCTACCCTCGACGTACTGAGTACGGACGGATGCGACGTAGGGGACCGGGCACACTACCGCACGCATCTCGATCTGCTTGTGGCGCTCGACCGTCGGCTTCTTCGAGCCGCCGTTCTCCTCGCCCCAGACGAAGCTGACTTCGGTGCCGGGCTTGGCGTACTGCGGATCGAGCATCGCGAGCGTCAGCAGCTTGCGCTCGTTCGAGCTGTAGCCGATCCACGTGGAAAGGCCCGCGAGCTTGCCGTCCTTCATCACCCGATCGAAGGGATACATGGAGTACACCGCCGAGGGCCAATCGATGTACTTCGCTCGCTCGTGCTCCTTGCCGAACTGCGTGCCGATCGCGCGCGTCACGTCATCGTCGTCGAGCTCGAGCGTCACCTTGATGCGATGCGCGTTCTTCGCCTTCTTCTCGAGCGCCTCGCGCCCGATGAACTCGTGGTCGAACTTGACGAACGCGCCGTAGCCCAGATCGTAGGGGGTGAGGTAGTAGTCGTCGATGTTGTTCGAGTAGTAACTGCCGCCAAGGGAGGCGTTGCCCTCGAAGCTGTTGGCCGCGAGCCACTCGCGGTACTTCTTCATGCGCTCATCGCCCGAGTAGATCGCGGGCATCGGCGAGGGAATCCAGCCCGACTCGAGCGTGTTCGAGGAGTACGCGCGCGCGCCGCACAGGCGCAGCCCGAACTCCTTGCCGGCCTGCATCAGGGCGTCCTTCACCGCATCACCATCCTCCGCCGGCCCGAAGAGCTCGAAGCCTGGCTGACCCGCCATGCCGTGGCGCAGGGCGCGTACCTTCTTGCCGGCGATGCTCATGCCGCACATGTTGAAGAACTTGAGCTCGGGGGGCGCCTTGCCGAGAACCTTGCTCATGACCTTCATGGCGTTCGGGCCCTGGACCTGGAAGCGATAGGTCTTGCGGGCGATCGGGTTCACGCGCGAGGCGGAGCGCTCGTCACGCTCGAACTTCACCTCGTAGCCGCCGGTCTCGCCGTGGTACTGCACCCAGTTGTGCACCGCCGGACGGCCGACCAGATTGAACAGGTCCTTGTCGAGATAGAAGAGGATCACGTCGCCGATGACGTAGCCGTCCCAGCTTACCGGCACGTACTGCTTCGCCTTGTCGACCTCGAAGCCCTTGAAGCTGTTGATGCCGAGCTTCTCGAGCAGCTTGAACGCATCCGGTCCCGAGACGTACATGTCCGTCATGTGATAGGACTGATTGAAGAGGATGGCTGCGTTCTGCCAGGCCCATTGCTCGTCGCGCCAGTTGGTGTACTCGGGCTGCACCACGGGGTAGGGATTGGGACCGCTCGGCGAGTTGCGCAGATGGTTGACGGGGCCGCCGTTCGCGCGCAGCAGCTCCTCGAGGTTCTTGTGGGTCATGACTTCTCCGGAGAGATGGTATCTAGAGACTGACGCTCGTTGCCCCGACGAGGCCCAGCCGACTGTTGTCGCCTGCCCGCCCGGGAATGCTGCCGACGTTGAGGCTTTCCTTGACGGCATTGGCATGCTCGCGCATGAGGGCCTCTGCCCGCGCCGCCTGCCCGCGCTCGAGTGCGTCGACCAGCGCGTGATGCTGGCGATGCGCA
>DATJSR010000021.1:0-9906 GCA_035504015.1 Steroidobacteraceae bacterium | reverse complement strand
GAGGGGTAAGGCGTATGGCCGTCGAATCCAGGGTCGTGCTTCCTGAGGCCGTTCCCGAGCCGGTCGCACCCACCGAGGCGCGCTACCCGCCCGCGCGGTTTGCGTGGTACTGCGTGTTCGCGCTCGTGCTCTCGCTGATGGTCAACTTCCTCGATCGCGGAATCCTTACGCTGCTGGTCGAGCCCATCAAGCACGACCTGCGGCTCTCGGACATCCAGGTGAGCCTGATCATGGGCTTCGCGTTCACGTTCTTCTACGCAGTGCTCGGGCTGCCAGTGGCGCGACTGGTCGATCGCAAGAGCCGCAAGCTCATCATGGCCGTGGGCATCACGATCTGGAGCGTGATGACGATGTTCTGTGGTCTCGCCACCAATTTCTGGCAATTGTTCATCGCGCGCATGGGACTCGGCGTCGGCGAGACCACGAGTGGGCCATCGGCGTACTCACTGCTGTCGGATTATTTTCCACCCCATCGGCTGCCACGCGCGATCTCCTTCATGCAGGTGGGCTTCGTCCTCGGCAACGGACTCTCGCTCATCCTCGGGGCATGGATCATCGGATTCGTGGGAACGCATCCGCATCTCACGCTGCCCATCGTCGGTCAGCTGCGCGGCTGGCAGATGGTGCTCATGCTGGTCGGTCTGCCCGGACTCGTGGTGGCCGCCGTCATGGCGAGCCTGCGCGAGCCGCCCCGTCAGGGCGGTGCGCAAGCGACACCCACTCCCATTCTCGAGGTGTTCCGGTTCATCTGGCGTCACCGGGCGGTGTACCTGCCGCTGTTCATCGGCATGGGGCTGCGCTCGGCACAGATGTTCGCCACACAGAGTTGGACAGCACCCTTCTACACGCGAACCTTCGGTTGGTCCTCCGCGCAAGTGGGTTATGTGGCCGGCGTCAGCCTCTTCGTGGCGATGCCTGCCGGGCTCGCCCTCGGGGGATGGCTCGCGGAGCGCTATTGGCGACGTGGGGTGCACGACGGCAATGTACGCGTCGTGGTGCTGAGCACGTTGATGTCGGTGCCTTTCGGGATCATGGCACCGCTGCTGCCGACACCGTGGCTGGCCGTGGGCGGCCTTCTGCTGGCGTCGCTCACCGCCATCATGCCGGCCGCTGCGGAAAACGCCGCCGTGCAGACGGTCACTCCCAACCGTTTGCGCGGGCAGATCACCTTTCTGTTCCTCTTCATCATGAATGTGGTGGGAATGGGGCTTGGACCCCTGATCGTGGGCGTGCTCAACGAATACGTGTTCGGCGAGCAGCTGATCCGCCAGTCCCTGGCGGCGATGGGTGTGCTCATCGGCGTGCCGGCGATCTTCATCTTCTGGCGCGGACTGCGGCCGTATGGCGCTGCCATTGCCCGCGGCGCGCCGCTCGACTGAGTCGCGCCGTCCGACTGAGTCGCGCCGCTCGACTGAACCGCTCGACCGGACGCCCAACAGCGCGCCTCAGTGGCGCGTTTCGGGCAACTTGCTGGGCGGAGCGCGACACGTCTCCATCAGCAAGCGCGTGAACAGATACAGCCGTGGGGTCAGGCTCGACAAGTCGATCCACTCGTGGTCGGTGTGAAAGCCGGCCCCGACGAGACCCAAGCCATCGAGGGCGGGTGTCCCGACCGACATGGCCACGGCCGATTCCGAGGCTCCGCCGTTGCCCGAGAGGCTGACCGTCTTACCGAGCTCGGTATAGATCACCTGCGCGCGCTGGCCGAGCGCGTCGACCTGCGCGTTCTCGATGAGCGGCGGATAGGTGGAGTCGCGGGTGATCACCGCAACGGTGGTATCCGGCACGATGGGGGGTGCCAATGAGGATTTGAGTCGCCTCAGCACCTCATCGAAGTCGCCGAGGTTGCGGAAACGCACATCCAGGGTTGCCTCGGCGAGATCCGGGATAATGTTGCTGCGGTCCCCCGCCTTGATGAGCGTGAGGTTGACCGTCGTTCCGCTGCCGCTTTGCGGAAAGCGCCCTTGCAGCTCGGAGAGCTGATGCACCAGCTCCACCGCGGCGTTGCGTCCATTCTGCGGCACCATGCCCGCGTGAGCGGCACGCCCTCGCACCTGAATCACGATGTCCCCGCCACCCTTGCGCCACACCGTCAGCGCGTCGGGCGGATCCCCGGGCTCCATGTTGAACTCGACATCGCTTTGACGGGCAAGCGTCTTGATGAGCTCCGTGGAGCCGGGCGAGCCGAGCTCCTCGCTCCCATCGAGCAGCAGCGTGATGGTGGCATAGTCTCTGAATGGGAGGCGATGCAGGATCTCGAGAGCGGTGACGGCCACCACGACACCCGCCTTCTCATCGCCCACGCCGGGTCCGTAGGCGCGATTCCCCTCGATGCGGAACGGGCGCTTGGCCACCGTGCCGGGACCGAACACCGTATCGATGTGGGCGATGATGAGCACCCGCGCCTTGCCGGTGCCATGGAAAACTGCCACGACATTGGGCGCGAGGCCCGCCGCCTCGGAAGGTACGGAGCGCACCTCGGCCCCTGCGGCCTTCAGCTGCCCGATGAGCAGTGCCTCCACGTGCTCCCCACCCGCGACATCTCCCGAGCCTGAATCGATATCGACGATGCGCTTCAGCAGCTCGAGTGCGCCTGCGCGACTTGCCTCGACGGCGCGGTAAACCGGCTCGTCCCTCGCTCGCGCCTGAGCCACCCCCACAGCCGCCAGGCCAACGGCCGCAACCACGATCGTAAGCTTCGTCTTCACATGCACCTCTGCTCTCGCCGCCCGGATGTAGGGCTGGAGCGTTATCTTTATGTTGGAGCATCATACCGTGGGACGGCGCGGGCATCAGCGCGCACGAACGCGAGGTCGCGATGGACGAGCGCATCGATATTGCAGGTGTCATCGGCGCACTGGCCGTGCACGTGGATGCGCAGCGCTGGAGTGCGCTGGCATTGCTCTTCGCCCCTGCCGTGCGGGTGGATTACTCGTCACTCTTCGGCGGCGAGGCGCAGAGCCTGCCGCGAGAGCAGCTGCTGGCCGGGTGGCAGCAGCTCCTGCCCGGCTTCACCCACACCTGCCACGTCATCGGCACGCCGCACATCACCGCCAGCGGCATCACCGCGAGCAGCGGCACCGCACGCGCCGAGGCGTCCGTCATCGCCACGCATTGGATCTCGCTGCCCTCTCTCGCCGGCAAAGACCGCTGGACGGTCGGCGGTTGCTATGACTTCGGTTTTCGCAAGCTGGAGGGCAGCTGGCGCATCGACAATTTGACGCTCGCCAGAGCCTGGCAGGACGGCAACCCGGATCTGCCGAGGCTCGCGCGGGAACGCGCCGCGGGCTCGCCATCATCCGCATAGCACGGCCTTAGAACGCTTTCCTCGACGATTCCGGACAACGGCGCCCTCATTCCCTATGGGCTTGCGTTCGACCCGGAAGGCCTCCCCGGTGGCGGCAAGATCGAAGGCATTGACGCTCGGCTCTACACTGAGCCTGCAGGTGCTCCTATCTCATCACCCTCTTCCCGGCGCTCGTGATTTGGCTCAGTATCTACCTGTTCAAGTTGCCCATCGGCGCTGGCCGTACGTGACACATCGGTCAGGCCGTGTCCGTAACCATCAGAGCAACGATCATGAGACACGCACTTACCCTGCTCCTCACGGCGGTGGCGCTGCCCACGCATGCTGCCGCCGCATTCGATGCGGCTGCCGCCTTTGGCGCTCGTCCCTCGGTCTTGAATCTGAGCCTGTCCCCCGATGGCACGAAGGTAGCTTATGTAGTGCCGATTGAAGGGCAAGGCTCGGCGCTCATCACTACCAGTCTCGAGAAAGGCTCGAGACCGGTGACGGCGCTGGTCTCCAATGGCAAGCCGGAGCATCTGACCGCCTGTTATTGGATTTCCAACGATCGCCTCATCTGCGACGCGTACGGGATGGTCAAGGTCAATGTCCTGGGCCCGGTGCCGAGGACTCGCGTTTACGCCGTGGACAGCGATGGGAAGAATCTGCAGATCCTGAGCACGAAGAACACGCCCTTCACGCGCGGCATCCTGCTCGGTGGTGGAAACTTCATCGATCTGTTGCCAGATGAGTCCGGAGCTATCCTGATGGTGCGCAACTACGCTCCCCGGGACTTGAGCTCCATGGGCGGCGGCACGCGCTTCACCACCTACGTGCAGGGGGTGGGCGTCGACCGAATCGACACCCGCACCCTCTCGGTGACCCACGTCGAGGCCGCCAACCGGTATGCATCCGGATTTCTCAGCGATGGTCGCGGCAACGTACGCATCAGGTCTTCCGTGGAGACCGTTTCTACCGCGGGAACCGCGGAGGGCAGCAACACCGGCTTCATCATCTTCGACTATCGCACGCCCGATTCGCGGGAATGGAAGCGGCTCAGCAAGTACAACACGGTCACCAGAGAGGGTTTCTATCCCGCGGCCATCGACCACGAGTTGAATGTGGCCTATGGCTACAAGAAGAAAGACGGTCGTCTCGCTCTCTACACGGTCTCGCTCGATGGGAACGCGCACGAGGAGCTCGTTTTTGCGCGGCCCGATGTCGATGTCGCCGGGCTGATTATCATCGGCAGGCGCCGCAAGGTGGTGGGTGTCTCTTATGTGACCGATCGTGCCCACGCCTACTTTTTCGCGCCGGACATCCGCGAGATGCTCGCGATGCTGGCCAAGGCTCTGCCGAATGCGGAGTTGCGCGTTACGGACTCCAGCGTCGATGAGAGCAAACTGTTGATTTACGCGGGTAGCGACAATGATCCGGGCGTGTACTACATCTTCGATCGCCAGGCCCGCAAGCTGCATACGTTTCTGGTCGTTCGCGATCAGCTCGAGGGCGTGACACTCGCACGGCAAAAGGCGGTGAGCTATCCCGCCGAGGACGGCGTCATGATTCCCGCCTACCTGACGCTGCCGCCGGGCCACGAAGACGCTAAGGGATTGCCGGCCATCGTCATGCCGCACGGTGGGCCGAGCGCTAGAGACGACTGGGGATTCAACTGGTTGGCGCAGTTCTTCGCCAACCGCGGCTTCGCCGTGCTGCAGCCCGAGTTCCGTGGTTCAAGCGGCTACGGGGACGCCTGGTTCGAGCAGAACGGCTTTCGGTCGTGGAAAGTGGCGATTGGCGACGTCCTTGCAGGAGCTCATTGGCTGGTGCGCCAAGGCACCGCGGATCCCGACAAGCTCGCCATCGTGGGATGGTCCTATGGAGGCTACGCTGCGTTGCAATCTGCGGTCGTGGAACCGGACACCTTCAAGGCCGTGATCGCGATTGCGCCGGTGACCGACCTGGTCGCCTTGAAGGAAGAGTATCGTCTGTTCACGAACTACTACGTGGCAAGCGACTTCATCGGTGACGGACCTGAGCTACACGAGGGCTCACCCATCGAGCATGCGGCCAGCATCAAGGCGCCGGTGCTCATCTTCCACGGTACGGCAGACCGCAACGTGAGCGTGGAGGAGTCGCGGCGGATGGCCGAGAAGCTCAAAGCAGCGGGTGACCGCTGCGAGCTGGTCACCTGGGAAGATCTCACGCACCAGCTCGATGACTCGAGCGCGCGCACGGAGATGCTGCGCAAGAGCGATGCGTTCCTGCGCCAGGCACTCGGTCTCTAGCACACCGTATGCGTGGCGCGCGGTGGCGGGGACGCGACGCGCGCTTCGCTAGCTGCGATAGGTCTTGCGCCTCTCCAACCGGTGCTCGATCTCGCGCGGGTAGATGCCGGTGTGCCGGGTGCGCAGCTCGATCGGAAAGCGCTCGGGCGGCGCCGCCTCGTCGGGGACGGATGTGAGGATGGCATCGAAGCGCTCCATCATCCCGTCCTTGAATTCCGGGTGCGAGAGGATGAAGAGATCGTTGTTGCGAATGCCGTTCACGACGCGCTCGCCGGCCTCGAGAGGCGTCATGAGCGCTGCACCGAAGTTGGGTCGCCGGCCCGCCGGCATTCCCGGGGGCCGTGGGCGTGACAGCGCCAGCTCCTTGAGATAGGGATTCTCCTCGCCGGTTCCGAGATAGTTGTCCGTGGCAACACCGCCCGGACAGAACACGGAGGTGCCGACATTCGTGCCTTCGAGCTCGATACGCAGCGCCTCCATGATCCCGACGACGGCGAATTTGCTGGTGGTGTAGACGCCGGCGGTGACCGCGGGCAGCAGCCCGCTCATCGATGAGGTGGCGACGAATTGTCCCCCCTCGTTGTGCTCCTTCATGTGAGGCAGCACCACGGCGACGCTGTGGTAGATCGCACCGATGTCCACATCGAAGGAGTTCTGCCACTGCTCTGGCGTCGCCTCGCTCGCCTTGGCGAAGGTCTTGATGCCGGCGTTGTTCACGACCACGTGCAGCTTGCCGTACTTGCCTTTGACGGCTTCGAGCATCTGAACCCAGCCCTCGCGGCCCACGACGTCGTGCTTGATGGGAAAGACCGATGCGCCCTTCTTGAAGAGGGGCAACGCGGCGGCGAGCCGCTTCTCGTTGCGATAGCCGATAACGACGTTCATGCCGGCATTCGAGCACGCCCGGGCAATGCCGAGCCCGATCCCGTCGGAGGCGGCGCTGATGTAGGCGGTTTTGCCCTCGACCTGCGCCAGAGGTGGGGGCTGCGAGACCTTCGGCTCGGGCGGCATGGGTGGGCGCATACCGGGGGGAGGCCCAGGCGGGGTGCCGGCAGGTGGTGCCCCCTGCGCTTCTGACCGCTGTGTCCCGGGCTGCTCTGCCCCCGATTGCTGGGCCGCTGCCGTCGCTCCGGCACCGAGTCCCGCCAACAGCGTGGCGGCCCCCGCGCCAGCGGCGATCGTTCCCAGGAACTGGCGCCGATCGCTGACCAGTCGCTCACCCGTGACGCGATCCGTCGGTGACTGCCTCTTTCTCATGTGCCCCTCCTTCCGATCCGAATGCCCCCGGACAGCGTTGTCCGGCACGATGGGCCGCCAGTATCACCCAGAAATCCGCGCGGGAGCAGCGGCCGCAGCGTTTGAAATGCTGTGACTCTAGGAGCCGCCGGCGTGTCGCTCGATGCCTCGCTCACGGAGCCATTCCTGCAGCGCACTGTGGGCAGTGCCCGAGAAATCGCTGAAAACCCCATCGACACCGAGGTCGAAGTACGCCTCGTACTCCGCCTTGGGATTGCCCCGATAGGTGCGGGTCAGAAACTGCGCCTCGTTGCGAAACGTATAGGGATGCACGAACAGACCTACCCGGTGGGCCTCGGCGACCAGATCGGTCGGCGCCATATTGGCCGCCGCGGCGAGCGCCCTCACCGGCTGCCCCGATGCATCGAGGCCCCGCGCCGGGAGAATGTAGAACTTCCACGGGCCGATGCCATCGGCGTAAGTCTTGATCTCGGCAAGACCTGCGGGCGTCACCATGGCGGCAAAGGTGCGCGGATCACCGGCCTGCAGCCAGGAGAAAGGCTTCGCCGTGTCCGGCCCGCCGTAGGTAATGGCGCCGGTGCGGTAGTCGATGTCGGTGCCGTCGATGAGCTGGACCACCTTGGTCTTCAGACCGAGCCTGCGCATGAGCTTCAGGCTCGCCGGATCGAAGGACTGCACGAACACCGGCGCATCCGCCTGGTTCCAGCCCGCCTGTTTGAGCATCGCGAGAAGCCGCTCTTCCAACGGATGGCCGAGTTGGCGCTGATAGAGCGGATTCTTGGTCTCGGGGTAGATGTTGATCCGACGCCCGGGCTCGCGCGCCATCGTGCGCTTGGCCAAGTCGATGATCTCCTGGAAAGTCGCCATCGGGTAGCGACCGTCATACTGCTTGCTGCGCATCGGCATGGGCTGGCGCGTGCGCAGGCTCTTCAATTCCGCGGCGGTGAAGTCGCTGATGTACCAATCCGGACCCGTGGGCACACCATCGACCACGCGAGAGGTCTTGCGCGCCGCGAACTCCGGATGCTGTGCCACATCAGTCGTGTCACTCAGGTAGACGTTGTGGCATGCGAACAGCACGCCATCGCTCGAGGACTGCAGATCGAGCTCGAGCGCGTCGGTTCCCGCGGCGATCGCGGCCTCGTACCCGGGGATGACCTCCTCCGGATACAGCCCAGGCAGTCCTCGATGTCCGATGATCAGGGCGGGTCGGCCATCGAGCGTCTTCAGCGGTTCAGCGGCGTGCGCGCAAATCGTGATCAGCAGGCTCGCAGCAGCTGCCCGCAGCGCTCGAGCGCAACGCGCCACGGCCACTCACTCCCATCCCGTGGGCGAATTGTAGGGGGCCGTGAAGCCCATCGCCTCGATCTCGTGGATCTGGCCGCCCCAGATCTTGAAAATATGCATGGCGGGCAGGTCGAAGGGCTTGAAGTCCATCTTCATCACCTCGCGGTTCGGGTCGTTGAGTATCTTGAACTCCTTCTGAGTCATCGCATGGTGAAAGTGCGAGAAGCCGAGGGCCAGGCCCGTCTGCTCGTCGGCGACCTCGACGCGGCGGTCGTCGATCACGGTGATGTACTGGAAGGTGCCCGAATTGATCTGGCTGGTGCAATCCTGCATGCCGACGAGGCCCGGCGGCCGCTGCGGCGCTCCCGGCATGCCGCTACCGGCCAAGGGGCCGCCGGAGGGTGCCGTGCGCATGCCGTTCTCGTGCCGCTCGCAGTCCGGTGCAAAGGGCGCGAGCGAGCCGTTGTTGTTGTCGAGGGCATCGTAATAGGATTTGGCAATGTGCAGCAACCGACCGCGTGAGTCGCGATACTCGTAGGGCACCTCCATCGGAATGGCCGCACGGGGCTTCTGCAGGTTCGCAAGGCTTGCCTCGCGCGGTACCGCAATCATGTGCTCGGCCTCGACGATCTTGCCCTGCACGAGCTTCAGCCGGAAGCCGACCTGTGCCGGCTTGCCCTGCGACTGCATGATCACCATGCCGCCGACCTCCTGTGAGTAGGGGTCGGGCACCAGGATTTCGAAGCCGGTGGGACCCGCCGTGGCCGTCATCCACAATCCCTCCCCGGGTCGGATCGGCTTGGCGTTCTCGACGGTCTTGATGTCCTTGGCCAGAGGGACTTTGCCCGGGTCGTGGGCCACGAGCGCGGCGATGTAGCTGTCGGCGAGCGCCTTGAGGCAGTCGCGGTCGCAGCTGTTGACGGCGGTACTCTTCGTCGCAGCCTCCGCAACGCAGCTCACGAGCGCCAGGATCGCGAGCAGCCGCGCATATCTCATCATCATGGGAATCCCCCTCGCTTGGCCAGTTGTCATTGCAACGGCCTATATTCACTCAACTGGGCGGCGTTGTGGAGCCTCACGGGTCGATGTCCGGTGCCCGCACGCTTCGGCGCGCATCGAACCAACCCTGGAGCGGCGGCGCGCCACGGGCTGGATACGCCCACCGCGCCCCGGCAATAATGCGCACGCCCGGCGCTCCCATGGCCGGCCACACGTCTCGTCGACGTTGCAGTTCTGCGGGGGGCTTCAGTGCGAGGGGTCGGACGGCGGGGTTTTGTGCTGGTATGCGCGGCCGCGGTGCTCATGGCGCGGTCGGTATCCGTCATCGCGCAAACGATCGACGATGCCTACCTGCGCAGCTGCGCAGCCTGCCACGGCGCCGAGCTGCGCGGCGGGGAGACCGGTCCGCCGCTCATCGGCAGCGCCTTTCAGCGGCACTGGGCGGCGCTCGATCCGCGCGAGCTCGAGCAGTTCATCCGCCGCACGATGCCGCCCACCAACCCCGGATCGTTGAGTCCCGCCGACTACAGTGCGGCCATCGCGCATATTCGGCAGGCGAACGGCTGGCCCACGGGTGCCGCCGCCGCGGACGCGGTCACGCTGGGAGCAGGCCTGGGACGCACCGAGTGGCTGCACAACCGCGGCGACCTGGCGAGCACCAGCTACTCGCCGCTCGAGCAGATCAATCGCGACAACGTCTCGAAGCTGCGGATCGCCTGGCGCTGGAAATCGCAGAATTTCGGCCCGACGCCGGAATTCTATTTCCGCGCTACCCCGCTCATGGCCGAC
>DATJSR010000020.1:0-43443 GCA_035504015.1 Steroidobacteraceae bacterium | reverse complement strand
AGCGTTGCCGCCACCATCATTCCAACCGTGGCGATTCCGCTGTCGCTGATCGGCACGCTGGGCGTGATGTATCTGGCGGGCTTCAGTCTGAACAACCTGACGATGATGGCGCTGACGATCTCGACCGGGTTCGTGATGGACGATGCGATCGTCATGATCGAGAACGTGACGCGCTACATCGAGGCGGGCGAGACTCCCCTCAAGGCGGCGCTCGAGGGCGCCGAGCAGATCGGTTTCACGATCCTGGCGCTCACCGCGTCGCTGATTGCCGTGCTGATTCCGCTGCTGTTCATGGGTGCAGTCGCCGGCCGGCTGTTCCGGCAGTTCGCCATCACGCTCGCGGTGACGATCGGCATCTCCGCTGCGGTATCTCTGACGCTCACTCCCATGATGTGCGCGCGCCTGCTGCATCACCGGGGCGCCGATACGCGCAGCCGTCTCTACCGGCTGTCCGAGCGCGCCTTTCAGGCGGTCAATCGCTTCTATGCCCGCACCCTGGAGGTGGTGCTGCGCTACCAGACCGCAACGCTGCTGGTGGCGGTCGGCACCCTGGCGCTGACCGGGCTGCTCTACTACCTGGTCCCCAAGGGTTTCTTCCCCGTGCAGGATACCGGCGTCATCCAGGGCATCTCGCAGGCGCCCGGCGCGATCTCCTTTGCGGCGATGGCTCGCGAGCAGCAGCTGCTCGTGAAGCTGATCCTGGCAGATCCGGCCGTGCAGGACACCGCCTCGTTCATCGGGCCCGACGGCACCAATACCACCCTCAACAGCGGCCGCATCGAGATCGATCTCAAGCCGATCGGCGCGCGTGATTCGGCCGCCCTGGTAATGGCCCGGCTGCGCGTCAGGCTGGCACGAGTGCGCGATATCCAGCTGTATATGCAGCCGGTGCAGGACATCACGGTCGATGATCGCGTCAGCCGCACACAGTACCAGTACACCCTGGAGGACCCCGATCAGGCCGAGTTGGCCGGCGTGGTCGCGGGGCTCATGCCGAAGCTACAAAGCCTGCCGCAACTGGCCGATGTGGTGACGGACCAGGAGAACGATGGCCTGGCGGCAGGACTCACCATCGATCGCGCCACTGCCGCGCGGTTCGGCATCACCCCGGAAGCGATTGACAACACGCTGTATGACGCATTCGGGCAGCGGCAGATCAATACCATGTATACGCAGCTCAATCAGTATCACGTCATCCTGGAGGCCGATCCACGCTTCCAGAACGGACCGGGACAGCTCGACGACATCTACCTGCAGTCTTCATCGACCAGCAGCTCCTCGAATGCGACCGCCTCCAATACGGCCGGATCATCCTCCGGCGCCGGAGCAGGCACCACGGCCTCCTCGGGCAATGCGCTGCTCAGTCCGTCCGCGACGAGCGGCGTCGGCGCGGCGGGCAGCTCGGCGCTCACGCCCACGAGCGGCAGCAGCACGACTGCGCAAAGCTCCAGCGTAAACCTGACCTCAGCGCTCTCCAGCTCCGCGGTGGCTGCGACCGCGAGCACCGTTCTGAGCGCCAGGTCCTCGCTAGGCATCTCCTCGAGCGCCAACACCTCCGTGTCCGGCACTTCGCGCAGCGCCAATGGCGCGGCGAGCTCGTCGGGTGCCTCGAGCAGCTCGAGCAGCGCCGGCACCCTTCCAACCCCCGTGCCGCTGACCGCTTTCACGCATCTCGCCATGCAGAGCGAAGCGCTGTCGATTACACATCAGGAGCAGTTCCCGTCGGTCACGGTCTCCTTCAATCTGAAAAATGGCTATTCACTTGGGCAGGGGCTGCGGGCGATCAACAGGCTGGTGGCGCGCTCGAAGATACCGACCAGCGTGATCGCCAACTACCAGGGAACGGCCGCAGCCTTCGAGAATTCGCTGTCGAACGAGGGGTTCCTGTTGCTGGCAGCCGTGGTGACGGTCTACATCGTTCTGGGCGTGCTGTACGAGAGCTTCATCCACCCGATCACGATTCTCTCGACGCTGCCGTCGGCGGGTGTCGGCGCGCTGCTGGCGCTGCTGTTGTTCCGGCTGGATCTGGATATCGTGTCGATCATCGGAATCATACTGCTGATCGGCATCGTGCAGAAGAACGGCATCATGATGGTCGACTTTGCACTCGAGACGGAGCGCAAGGAGAGCAAGAGCGCTCGCGAGGCGATCTATCAGGCGGCGCTGCTGCGCTTTCGGCCGATCCTGATGACCACGCTCGCTGCACTGCTGAGCGGTCTGCCGCTCGCCTTCGGCTCGGGCATCGGCTCGGAGCTGCGCCGCCCGCTCGGCGTCGCCATGGTCGGCGGACTGCTCTTCAGCCAGGTGCTCACGCTCTACACCACGCCTGTCATCTATATTTTCTTCGATGCGGTCGGGCAGCGCTTCGGCTACAAGCCGAGCGGCGTGCATCGGCGGCCCCGACCTCCCGAGCCGGCACCGGGCTCGATATGAACCCCTCACGCATCTTCATCGAGCGCCCCGTGGCAACGACGCTGCTGACTTTTGCGGTGGCACTCGCCGGCGCGGCTGCGTTCGCCGTGCTGCCCGTCGCGCCGCTGCCGCAGGTCGACTTTCCGACGATTGCGGTATCCGCCTCGCTCCCGGGGGCGAGCCCGGACATCATGGCCTCCTCGATCGCGACGCCGCTCGAGCGGCAATTCGGCCACATCGCGGGCGTGACGGAGATGACCTCCTCGAGCTCGCTCGGCAGCACCTCGGTCACGTTGCAGTTCGACCTGAGCCGCGACATCGACGGGGCGGCGCGCGATGTGGAGGCGGGCATCAATGCGGCGCGCTCCTACTTGCCCGCGAACCTGCCCGCGAACCCGAGCTATCGCAAGGTGAACCCCGCGGACTCGCCGATCCTGGTGCTCGGCTTGCAGTCGGACGTCTACGCCGTCCCGCAGGTCTACGACACGGCCTCCTCGGTACTGGAGCAGCGCATCTCGCAGGTCGCCGGCGTGGGTGAGGTGCTGGTGGTGGGTGCCTCCTATCCGGCGGTGCGTGTGGAGCTCAACCCGACGCAGGTCGCCGCGTACGGCATCGGTCTGCCCGCGCTCCAGCAGACGATCGGTGGGCAGAACTCGCTCATGGCGGAGGGTCAGTTCTCGAACGGCGACACCGGCACGGACATCGTCGCCAACGACCAGATCTCCGCCGCGGCCGACTACAAGCCCCTCGTCGTCGGCTATGCGAACGGCGCGGTGGTGCGCCTCTCCGACGTGGGCGATGTGATCGATTCGCAGCAATCGATCCGCCAGGCGGGATTCCTGAACGGCAAGCCCTCGGTGAACATGCTGATCTTTCGCCAGCCCGGCGCGAACATCATCCAGACGGTCAACGCGGTCAAGGCGGCGCTGCCCTCGCTGCAGGCGTCCATTCCGCGCGGCATGCACATCATCACCATCCTCGACCGCACGCTCACCATTCGTGCCTCGGTGAGCGACATCGAGCGCACGCTGCTGATCTCGGTGCTGCTCGTGATCCTGGTGGTGTTCGTGTTCCTGCGCAACCTGCGGGCCACCTTCATTCCGGCGGTGGCCGTGCCCGTCTCGCTCATCGGCACCTGCGGCATCATGTACCTGGCGGGCTTCTCGCTCGACAACCTCTCGCTGATGGCCCTTGCGATCGCGAGCGGCTTCGTGGTCGACGATGCGATCGTGGTGTCGGAGAACATCACGCGGCATCTGGAGGAGGGACTGACGCCGCTGCAGGCGGCCCTGAAGGGCGCGCGCGAGATCGGCTTCACGGTGGTATCGATCAGCATCTCGCTCATCGCCGTGTTCATCCCTATCCTTTTGATGGGCGGTATCATCGGCAGGCTGTTCCGCGAGTTCGCCCTGACGCTCTCGGGCGCCATCCTGGTCTCGCTCGCCGTCTCTCTCACGACTACGCCGATGATGTGCGCGCGGGTGCTCAAGCCCGCGACGGAGGTGCGCCACAATCGGCTGTACCTGCTCAGCGAGCGGGTGTTCCAGACGGGCCTCGCGGGCTATCGGCGCAGTCTCGCCTGGACGCTCGATCATCCGCTGCTGGTGATGCTGGTGTTCGCCGGCACACTGGCGCTCAATGTGCTGCTCATCGAGAAGATTCCCAAGGGCTTCTTTCCGCAGCAGGACACCGGGGCCGTTCAGGGCGGGCTGCAAGGGCCGCAGGACGCCTCCTTCCAGGCGATGCGCAAGGCGGTGCTCGCCTCGGTCAACATCATCAAGAGCGACCCCGGCGTGCAGAACGTCATGGGCTTCACCGGGGGGCAGGGCGCTCTCAACAGCGCCAACGAGTTCATCGCGCTGAAGCCGCTCAACGTCCGCAAGGTGAGCGCCGCCACCATCATCAATCGGCTGCGGCCCAAGCTTGCGCGCATCCCCGGGGCTTCGACCTTCCTGCAGCCGGTGCAGGACATCCGCATCGGCGGCCGGGCGGCGAACGCGATGTATCAGTACACGATCACCGCGGATACCACGGCGCAGCTGCAGCAGTACGGTCCGGCGCTGCTGCGCGCGCTACGCAAGGCAGCGGGCTTCGTCGATGTGAACACCGACCAGCAGAACAACGGGTTGCAGGCACTCCTTACCTACGACCGTCCGACGGCGGCGCGGCTCGGCATGACCCCGCAGCTGCTCGATGACTCCCTGTATCACGCCTACGGGCAGTCGGAGATCTCCACCATCTACACCGCGCTCAATCAGTACTACGTGGTGATGGAGGTGGCGCCCCAGTACTGGCAGTCTCCGCAGCAGCTGCACGATGTGTATCTGGTGCCGGGCAACGCCGGCACGCAGCCTCAATCGATACCCCTCGACACCCTGATGAGCTATCAGGCCTCGACCTCGCCGCTCGTCGTGAATCACACGGGGCTGTTTCCCTCGGTGACGGTGTCGTTCAACCTCGCGAACGGCGTGTCGTTGGGGCAGGCGACGCGGGAGATCGAGCAGGAGCAGCAGCGCCTCGGGATGCCGACGACGATCCACGGGCAGTTCTCCGGTACGCTGCAGGCGTTCGAGCAGTCGCTCACCACCGAGCCGTTTCTGGTGCTGACGGCGATCGTGGCGGTATACCTCGTGCTCGGCATGCTCTACGAGAGCCTGGCGCATCCGCTCACCATTCTCTCGACCCTGCCGCCGGCGAGTGTCGGCGCCATCGTCGCGCTGCTGATCACCAAGGGCGAACTGGATGTGATGTCGATCATCGGCATCATCCTGCTCATCGGCATCGTCAAGAAGAACGCCATCATGATGATCGACTTCGCGCTCGAGGCGGAGCGACACCAGGGCAAGACCACCCGCGAGGCGATCTTCCTCGCCTCCTCGCTGCGCTTTCGGCCGATACTCATGACCACGATGGCGGCGCTGCTCGGTGCGGTGCCGCTCGCGGTCGGCACCGGCATGGGCTCGGAGCTGCGCCGGCCGCTCGGCATCTCGATCATCGGCGGGCTGCTGGTGAGCCAGGCGCTCACGCTGTACACGACTCCGGTGATCTATCTGCTCATGGACACTGTGCGGCTGAAGCTGCGAGGACGTACGCATGACTCACTGCCCGAGCCCGATGCGCCGGCGCACCTGTAGCGACGGCGCGCGCGCGGCGCCGCGGCTCGCCTGTGCGCGCGCAGCCGCGCTCAGCGTCGCGGCGTTGCTCGGGGCGTGCATCGGTCCGCCCTACAAGGTGCCTCACGTCGACACTCCAAGTGCCTTCAAGGAGTCCGGCGCGGCGAAGTATGAGGGCGCGGATCAAGGGGCTTGGCAGCCCGCTCGGCCACAGGATGCGGCGCTCAAGGGCAAGTGGTGGGAGATCTTCGGGGAGCCCGAGCTCGATGCCCTCGAGGAGCAGCTCGACATCAACAATCAGACGATCGCGGAATACTTCCAGAACTTCATGGCGGCGCGGGCGCAGGTGGCCGAGGCGCGCGCGCAGTACTTTCCGACACTCACCGCAAGCCCATCCGTGACGCGCACGCACACCCCGAGCACGGTCACCGGCGGTACCAGCGTCGCGGGGGCGACGGGTGCCGGCGGTACCACGGGCACGGGTACCGGCGCGGGCACTGGAACGGGCACCGGCACGGGAACGGGCACCGGCACGACGACCGTGACGGGAATTCCCTCCTCCGGAAGCACCTATAACAACATCCAGCTGCCGCTCGATGTCTCCTGGGAGCCGGACCTCTTCGGTCGTATCCGCAACACCGTCAAGGAGTACCGCTATGCCGCGCAGGTGAGTGCGGCGGACCTCGAGAACGAGCGGCTGACCGAGCAGGCCTCCCTTGCCGAGTACTTCTTCGAGATCAGGGGCCAGGATTCCCTGCAGAATCTCTACGACCTCACCATCGCGGCCGACAAAAAGTCGCTCGAGCTCACCCGCGCGCTCTACGAGACCGGTATCGACACCGATGAGGACGTGGCTGAGGCGGAGGTCACGCTCGCCAATGCCGAGGCAACGGCGATTGGCATCGCCACCAACCGCGCGATCTACGAGCACGCCATCGCCATGCTGATCGGCAAGCCGGCGGCGCAGTTCTCGATGCCCGTACGCGGTCTCACGGCGAAGATACCGGCCATTCCCGTCGGTGTGCCCTCGCAGCTGCTGCAGAGACGCCCCGACGTGGCCGCCGCCGAGCGCACCATGGCTGAGGCCAACGCGCTCATCGGCGTCGAGACCGCGGCCTATTTCCCCACGCTCGACCTCACGGCGAGCGGAGGCTTCGAATCCGCGATACTCTCGAACCTCATCACCACACCGGCGCGTTTCTGGTCTCTCGGCGCCTCCGCCTCCGAGACCCTCTTCGACGCGGGGCTGCGCGCGGCCACCCTGCGGCAGTACGACGCGCAGTTCCAGGCGGACGTGGCCCTGTACCGGCAGACCGTGCTCACGGCGTTTCAGCAGGTCGAGGACTACATCGCCACGCTGCGCATCGGCTCGCAGCAGCTCGCCCGGCAGCAAGCCGCGGTCGGCGCGGCCGAGCGCTACCTGAAGATCGCGACGGCGCGCTGGGAGACGGGCCTGGATCCGTATCTCGATGTGATGACGGCAGAGCTCACGCTGCTGTCCGATCAGGAGACGCTCGTCACCGAGCAGGTGAACGTCATGCTCGGCGCCGTGCAGCTCATTCAGGCCCTCGGCGGCGGCTGGGACACGACCCAGCTGCCGAGCCCCACGCGCGTGACATCGCAGTCCGCGGCGAATCAGCTCTCGAAGGGCCCCTGAGCGCGAGGCAGCGCCGGCGGGCTGCTCAAGGCGCAGCGACCGTGCGAAAGATGCCGTCTGCGCCGAGCAGCTGCAGCTCGCCGGTGGCGATGGCGAACCAAGCCCCGTGCAGCCTGAGCGTGCCGGCGGCAACCCCCGCCGCAATCCATGGAAAGCTGAGCAGGTTGCGCAGCGAGACTTTCACCACCTCGTGCTCGGCGCAGCGTTGGCGAGCCTCGCGCGTTTCGCAGGCGAGTGCGCGGGTGCGCGCCGCCTCTGCCATCGACATCCAGGGCGCCACGAAATCGCGGGCGTTCTCCGGGGCGCCCTCGAGCAGCGCCATCACCCCGCCGCAGGAGCCGTGTCCGAGCACCACGATGTGGCGCACGCCGATCACCCGCACGCCGAACTCGAGCGCGGCGCTGGTGCCGTGATAGGCCACATCGGGCGCGTACGGCGGCACCAGGTTCGCGACGTTGCGCACCGTCAGCATCTCGCCGGGTCCTGCGCCGAAGATCATCGCGGGATCGACGCGGCTGTCGACGCAGGCGAGCACGAGCGCCTCCGGGCGTTGCGCGTCCGCGAGCGCCTCGAACACGCGCCTTTGCTCCGGCCAGGCGCCGGAGCGGAAGCGTCGATAACCTTCGAGCAGTCTTTGCATGGCCGGGGATGCCGATGGGTGAGCGGTGCCGAGGGGCATGATAGACGATTGGCCCCGCGCGCAAGCGCAGACGCAGCATGGGGACCGGGGGGCGCAGGCGGTGGGGGACCCTCGGCCGCAAGTGCCGGGAACTCCCGGCCGCCTCGATGCTTGCCTTATGAGCAACTACCGTCTGGGAGGCACGGTGCGGCTTTCGGTCCTGAGCGTCGCGTACCCCTTCGCGCCCGTGCAGGCCGATCCCGTCGGGGGCGCCGAGAAGATTCTGTACGAGCTCGATCGGGCGGTGGTGGCCGCCGGTCATCGCTCCATCGTGATCGCGCCCGCGGGCTCGCAGGTGTCGGGATTGCTGCACGAGATTCCTCGGCACGGTGTGCTCGAGCCGCCGACCCGCGAGCTGGTGCACGCGGCCGTGCAGGCGCGCATCCGCGCAGTCCTCAACAGCGAATCTCCGGATGTCATTCACCTGCACGGCCCGGACTTTGCCGCGTATCTGCCCCCGCCGGGGATCCCGTTACTCGTGACGTTGCATCTGCCGGTGCGGCTGTACCCCGCTGCGGCGCTCGCTCCGCTGCGTCCCAATACCTACCTGGTGCCCGTCTCGGCGACGCAGGCGCGCGATCTGCAGGGTGGCCATGTGCTCGAGCCCATCGGCAACGGTGTGGAGATCCCCGAGCCACGCGCGCATGCGCGGCGCAACTATCTGCTCGCCCTCGGCCGGATCTGCCCGGAGAAGGGCTTCCACGAGGCCCTCGATGCGGCGGCCCGCGCGAATCTGCCGCTGCTGCTCGCGGGGCGGGTGTTCGGCTATCCCGAGCACGAGCGGTACTTTCACGAGCAGATCGTGCCGCGACTCGATCGTGCGCGGCGCTGGATCGGCTCGGTGGCGGGCGCACGCAAGCGCCGGCTGCTCGCGGCCGCGCGCTGCGTGCTCGTGCCGAGTCGCATCGCGGCGAGCTCCTCGCTGGTGGCGATGGAAGCTCTCGCGGCCGGCACGCCGGTGATCGCCTATCGCGTCGGGGCGTTGCCGGAGATCGTCGAGGACGGCGTCACCGGCTTCGTGGTGGACGACGTGCCATCGATGGCACGGGCGATCGGCGCCGTCGAGCGCATCGATTCCGAGCGCTGCCGGCGCGCCGCGCGCGAGCGCTTCTCGCTCGAGCGCACGACGAGCGCGTATCTGCAGCTGTATCAGCGCCTCGTGCAGCAGAGGGCCCGCTGCGCTCTCAGCGTGGATCGGGATGCAGCGTCCAGGGCGAGCGCATGTAGTACGGCGCCGCGCTGAACGTGGTCTCGACCGAGGTGATCATGCCGTTCTCGATCTTGAAGAGCTCGAGGAGCGACCAGCTCTGCGGCTCGTGGAAGGGCGAGTGCGCGGGCGTGCCGTCGGTGAGGGTGTAAGCATCGAGGATGCCCTTGTGATCGATGAACGCCCGGCTCATCACCAGACCGCGCTGCTCATCGACGAGGAAGTAATCGCGGTCGCGAACGCGCGCATTGAAGCGGTACACGCCGCGGCGAAACGCCTTCTCGATGTCGGTGAACTTCAGGCCGTTCTCCTGGCGGATGGCATCGGGTGCGAAGCGCGTGCCGCGGATCTCCCCGGTGTTGTTCTGCAGGGTGGAAAAATAACCGTTGGCGAGCGATATCAGCTCGCGACGCGGCACCCGATTGGCCGGAGGCACGGTGCGCGCGAGGCGCGGGTCGTGCACGAAGTGCTGCCAGTCGCCGAAGGGAGTGGGTGGGCTGCTCAGGTTGCGCCTCGTCGAGACCATGTGCTCGATCTCGGTGATCTCACCGTTCACCACCTTCAGTCGCACCGCCAGGTAGCCGGGAGTGTCGTTCTGCAGGATGACGGTGTAGATGCCGACGTTGCCGGTCTGGGGGTCCGAGATCACGAGCGCCGGGCCCGGCTCTCGCGTGACCGAGTCCCAGGTGCCGTCGGGGAAAGCCATCTCGACGTTGTTTTCGGTGAAGCGCACGTGCGCGGCAATGGGGACCCGCCTGGGATCGTGATGCACGTAGGCATCGCGGTAGCGCTCGCCGATGCTCTCGAGACAGGCCTTGTCACATGTGCCGCTCGAGGTGGCGCTGCTGACGCGGCCCCCGAGGGCAGGAGCCGCGCTGGCGGGCGCGAGAGCGCTCGCCACCCAGAGCGCGAGCAGCGTGGTGCGCAGGAACACGGGCTGCATATGTCACCTCCGGCCGGCGCACGATGCGCCCTTGAGATATGTCAGTTTACTGGGGCGAACTGCGACGTGCATCGCATCAAGGCGCCCGTCTCCCCGCCGATAAACAAGGAGTGACGGAGATGCGCCTGCTCCGCGAGATCCAGGCGTGGATGACATTGCAACGGGGCAACGATGGAGATCCGCTGGCTGCACGGTTGGCGCCATGCTCGTTGAGGCTCTGCGTGCCCTGACGGGGCGCCTGCGCGCTTGCGCGCGCGCTCGTGGGCACGTGGCGGCGATCAGCCGGGTGCTGCCCGTGATCGAGTTCGACCTCGAGGGCAATGTCCTCACCGCCAACGACAATTTCCTCAAGGCGTCCGGCTTCTCCCGCGCGGAGCTGCGCGGGGCGCACCACCGGATGTTCGTCGACCCGGAATTCAGCCGCAGCGCGGAGTACCAGAGCTTCTGGCGCCGGCTGCGCGCCGGGGAGGTCCAGTCCGCGCAGTACAAACGCATGGGCAAGAACGGTCGGGTGGTGTGGGTGCAGGCGACCTACTTCCCGATCCTCGGCTGGGGCGGCCGACCCTACCGGGTGGTCAAGCATACGGTCGATATCACCGAGCAGATGCTGCGCTTCTTCGACGGCCAGGGTCAGCTGGCGGCGATCTCCAAGGCGCAGGCGGTCATCGAGTACGAGCTCGACGGGCGTATCCGCACCGCGAACGAGAATTTCCTGACGCTGCTCGGCTATCGCCTGGAGGAGCTGCGCGGGGTGCACCACAACCTGTTCATCGAGCCAGGCTCGGCCGAGGCGGCCGAGCAGACGCAGCTGTGGGAACGCCTGGCGCGCGGACAACACGCGGCCGGCCAGTATCGCCGCCGTACCCGGGATGGGCGCGAGATCTGGATTCAATCGAGCTACAACCCGATCCTCGATGCCGAGGGCAAGCCGTTCAAAATCGTGCAGTACGCGACCGATGTCACGGCCCAGGTGCAGCTCTCCGCAGAGCTCGAGCAGGCCGTGCAGGAGACGCACGAGGTGGTCGCTGCGGCCGCGGACGGTGATCTCACGCGGCGCCTCTCGGTGCAGGGCAAGAGTGGCGAGCTCGCCATCCTGGCCGACAGCGTCAATGCGCTCATCGAGGTGAATGCCGCGCTCGTCGGGCGCATCAAGGATGCGGCGGCGGAGGTGCGTGGGGGCGCCGAGCACATCGAAAGCGGCAGCTCGCACCTCTCGCGGCGCACCGAGGAGCAGGCGAGCAGCCTGCAACAGGCCGCCACCTCGATGCAGCAGATGGCAAGCTCAGTGAAGCAGACGGCGGAGAACGTGGCCCGGGCCAACGACTTCGTGCGCGCCGCGCACGCGCAGGCCGAGCGTGGTGGGGCGATCGTGGGCTCTGCCGTGAGTGCCATGAACGGCATGAATGTGGCTGCGCGCAAGATCGCCGACATCATCGGCGTCATCGATGCGATTGCCTTCCAGACCAATCTCCTCGCGCTGAACGCGGCGGTCGAGGCGGCGCGAGCCGGCGATCAGGGGCGCGGTTTTGCGGTGGTGGCGAGCGAGGTGCGCAGCCTCGCCGGGCGCAGTGCGACGGCGGCCAAGGAGATCAAGTCCCTGATCCAGGACAGCGTCGGCCGCGTTGCCGAGGGCTGCCGTCTGGTGGAGGAATCCGGCCGCGCGCTCGAGGAGATCGTCGCCGCCGTGCGCAAGGCGACGACGCTGGTCGCCGATATCGCCGCCGCGAGCCGCGATCAGTCGGCAGGCATCGAGCAGGTCAATCACGCCGTCATGCAGATGGAGGAGATGACCCAGCAGAATGCCTCGCTGATGGAGCAGGCCGCCGCCTCGAGCGAGTCGATCGTCGAGCAGGTGCATGCGCTCGATGCGATGGTGCAACGCTATCGCGTAGGCACGATCGGGGATGCGGCCGGCCGCGGGCTCGCCACGGGCCAGGACAGGGAGCCTACGCAGGCTACGGCTGCGACGGCACCGCGGGCGCGCGCGCACCGCTGAGCGGCAACGGCCGCTGAGCGGCAACGCCTCGGCCACTCGCCCTTCGTGGCAAGCTGTAGCCCCTGCAGCGGGCGCGGCACGCCCGTTCGCCGTCTTCGCGGCGGTCAAAGGAGCGTTCATGGAATACCGGCAGCTCGGTGGCTGCGGACTGCGCGTACCGGCGCTCAGCTTCGGAACGGCAACCTTCGGGGGCGAGGGTGCTTTCTTTCGCGAGTGGGGCACGACCGATGTGAGCGAGGCACGGCGCCTCGTCGATGTGTGCCTCGAGTCGGGGGTCAATTTCTTCGACACCGCGAACGTCTACTCGGCGGGCCTCGCCGAGCGGGTGCTGGGCGGCGCCATCGCCGGACGGCGCAGCGAAGTGCTCATCGCCACCAAGGCCACGTTTGCGATGGGCGAGGGGCCGAACGATGCGGGCGCCTCGCGCCATTCGCTGCTCGCGGCCTGCGAGGCGAGCCTGCGCCGGCTCGGCACGGACTACATCGACGTCTATTACATGCACGGCTTTGATGCCACCACGGCGCTCGAGGAGACCCTGCGCACGCTCGATGATCTCGTGCGAAGCGGCAAGGTGCGCTATATCGGCTGCTCCAATTTCTCCGGCTGGCACGTCATGAAATCGCTCGCGCTCGCCGAGCGCTACGGCTGGTCGCGCTACGTCGCCTATCAGGGCTACTACTCGCTCGCGGCGCGTGAGCTCGAGTGGGAGCTGATGCCGCTCCTCATCGACCAGCGGCTCGGCACCGTGGTGTGGAGCGCGCTCGCCGGTGGTGCCCTGACGGGCAAGCTGCGGCGCGGGGAGGCGGCGCCGGCCGGAAGCCGGCTCGCGACGGCGGATTTTCTGGCCCAGGCGCGCTCGAGCCGCCTCTACGATGTGATCGAGCTGCTCGAGGTCATTGCCCGCGAGCTCGGCAAGAGCGTGGCTCAGGTCGCCATCAACTGGCTACTGCAGCGCCCCACGGTGAGCAGCGTCATCATCGGGGCCCGCAACGAGACGCAGTTGCGGCAGAACCTGGGCGCGATCGGCTGGCGGCTCGACCCGGCGCTGATCGCGCGCCTCGATGCCGTGAGCGCCGTGCACCCCGTGTATCCCTACTGGCACCAGCGGGGTTTCCCGGCGCTCAACCCACCGCCCGTATGAGGTGCCGGCGCAGCTGCCTTCATTTTCGCGCATCGCACCGCTACACTGCCTGCGGGCGCGACGCCCTGGGCATCCATCAACAACACTCGTGCCCGTGCGCCGGGGGATCGTATGAAGCGTCTGCTGTGGATTGTGGCCGTGATCGTGGTGGTGGGGGCGGCGGTGAGTGCCCTCGCGTTCTCGCGCAGCGTGCCGCACCGGCCCGATGTGACGGCGACCCCCGAGATGGTTCAGCGCGGGGAGGCGCTGGTGCGAGCCGGGGACTGCATCAGCTGCCATACCGTGCCGGGACAGCCCGCCTACGCCGGAGGCCGGGAATTCGATCTCGGCAGCATGGGGAAGCTCTACTCCCCCAATATCACGCCCGACCGCGAGACGGGAATCGGCGCCTGGAGCGATGACGACTTTCGGGCCGCCATGCAGCTCGGGGTGGCCAAGGGCGGCGTGCACCTCTATCCCGCCTTTCCCTATGCCTCCTTCACGCTGCTCTCCGATGACGATGTGCTCGCGATCAAGGCATACCTCTTCAGCCTGAAGCCGGTGCACAGCATCCCGCCGCAGGATGCGATGGTGTTTCCCTACAACCAGCGCTGGCTGATGGCCTACTGGGGTTGGCTGTTCGACTCGAACAAGCGCCTGGCGAGCGATCCGCAGCAGTCGGCGGACTGGAACCGCGGCCGTTATCTGGTCGAGGCGCTGGGTCATTGCCAGGAGTGCCATACCCCGCGCAATTTTCTGCAGGGCCTGAAGCGCTCGGAGGCCTACGCTGGTGCCGTGCAACAGAAGTGGAAGGCGTACGACATCAGCTCGGACAAGGAATCGGGCATCGGCAACTGGACCGATGAGGCGCTCGAGGCGTACCTGGCCACGGGCTTCGCTCCCGACCACGGTCCGGCCGGCGGTCCCATGGCCGAGGCGATCTCCAACAGCCTGCATTACCTGCCCACCCAGGACATCCACGCCATGGTCGTCTATCTGCGCACCGTCAAGCCGGTCGCGAGCGCCGTGCCGACCCGCGCGGCGGCGACCGCGGGCGGCCACGACGCGCAGCTCGCCCTCGGTCGGCAGGTCTATGCGCGTGAATGCGCCAACTGCCACCGGCGCAACGGCGAGGGCACACAGAGCCCCGATGAGGCCCTGAAGGGCGACGATACGGTCGCCGACCCCCAAGCGATCAACCTCACGCAGGTGGTGCTGTACGGCTCGACGCTCGATACCGCCAACGGTCGCGTCAACATGCTCGGCTTCGGCCGCGGGCTCACCAATGCGGAGGTGGCTGCGGTGGTCAACTACACCGGGCAGACGCTCGCGGGCCACTCGGCCGATCTGACGCCGGAAGAGGTTGCCGCCAGACGTTGATGCGGCCCGCGGCGCCCCTGGCCGGCGCTCGCGCTTTACCCAGTGAGCGCCGACAGGCGATGATCTCGTCATGTCCAGAAGAACGTTCCTGAGGCGCGCCGGCGCTGCGGCGCTTGCGCTGGCGGCGCCCTGGGGCAGTGCGCTCGCGCAGCGCACCCGTCCCGCGCAGAAGCGCCTCGGCGCTTCCGAACCCTTTGACTACGCCTACCTGAAGGGCCTCGCCCGCGGCCTGTCGCAGAAGGCCTATCAACCCCAGCCCGAGCATCTGCCGCCCGCCATCGCGCGCCTCGACTGGGACCACTGGGAAGCGATCCGCTTCCGTGACGAGCACTCGCTCTGGGCGCGCGACGGCTTGCGCTATCAGATCCGTTTCTCGCACCTCGGCTTTCGCGTGCGCAAGCCGGTGCGCATGTACATGGTCGAGGAGGGTCGAGCGCAGGAGCTCGCATTCGACCCGGCGATGTTCGACTACAGTCGCGCAGGCGTGCGTCCCCAGGAGCTGCCGCCGACGATGGGTTTCGGAGGCTTCCAGGTCTTCTATCACACCGACTGGGTACGAGACTGCGCGGTATTCCAGGGCGCCTCCTATTTCCGGGCGACCGATGGGGACCTGCAGTACGGGATGTCACAACGCGGGCTCGCCATCGACACGGGCATGCCCCAGCCGGAGGAGTTTCCGGATTTCATTGCCTGGTACCTGGAGAAACCTGCGAAGGACTCCGATGCGCTCAGCGTCTACGGCCTGCTCGACTCCCCGAGCGTCGCGGGCGCCTACCGCTTCGTGATCGACGTGGGCGACACGCAGGTGATGGACGTGGATGCCGCGCTCTACCCACGCAAGCAGATCGAGCGACTGGGAATTGCCCCGGGAACCAGCATGTTCTTCGCGGGCAAGAATCAGAAGAACATCTCCGAGGACTGGCGCCCCGAGATACACGACTCCGATGGCCTGCAGATCTGGTCGGGCGCCGGAGAGTGGATCTGGCGTCCACTGGTGAATCCTCCCGGCCTGCGCGTCAATACCTTCGTCGATGACTCCCCGCGTGGCTTCGGGCTCATGCAACGCGAGCGCCGCTTCGAGCAATACGAGGATGATGGGGTCTTCTACGAGAAGCGCCCCTCGACCTGGGTCGAGCCGAAGGCGGGCTGGGGGCGCGGCTCGGTGATGCTGGTGGAGATCCCGACGCGTGATGAGACCGCGGACAACATCGTCGCCTTCTGGAATCCCGTGGACAAGCCGCAACGCGGTCAGGAGCTGCTCTACGGTTATCGCCTCTACTGGTGCCGCCACAACCCGGTGAGCTCGCCGCTCGCGCTCGGTCGCTACACCTGGGCTGGCATCGGCGGGGTGATCGGCCAGCCGCGCACGCACTTCTCCTGGCGCTTCGTCGTCGATTTCTTCGGCGGGGATCTGAGCCTTCTCGCGGGGAACGAGCGCGTCGTGCCGGTGATCAGCACCTCGCGTGGGCGCATCGAGATCCCTTCCGCGCGCATCCTGCGCCCGGAGAACGGCTGGCGCGCGATGTTCGACCTGGCACCGAATGATGAAAGCGTCGAGCCGATCAACCTGCGGCTCTATCTCGCGCTCGACGGACAACCCTTGAGTGAGACCTGGCTCTATCAGTACACGCCCCCTTCCACGGAGCAGCGCAAGGCGCTGCTCGAGCGGGCGTAGCGCGGGCCCGGCGCCTTGGCGACTCTGCGCATGATGCTTGGGCCGATGCTTGGCCCGATGCTTGGGTCGGTGCTGCTCCTTGCCGCGGGATGCTCCGCGCGGGAGGGCTCGGATGCTGCGACGGCGTCAGCGTGCAGCACGGCCGTCGGCTACCGCGCGCAGCAGATCGGGGGGCGCACCGTCGCGCTGTGGTATCCGACGAGCGTGGCACCGACACCGTTCGCCTATGGCCCTCAATTCTCGAGCGTGCTCGCGCACGATGCGCCGCCGACCCGCGCCTGTGGGGCCGCTGTGCCGCTCGTGGTCTTCTCGCACGGGGATCTCGGCTGCGGCCTGCAGTCGGTCACGTTCACCGAGGAGCTGGCGCGTCACGGCTACGTGGTGGCCGCGCCCGACCACGCCGATGCCGCTTTGTGTCACACACCGATGAGCGGGAGCAGCCTGCCGTCCGCACCGCCTGCGCAACCACCCATCCTGCGCCCGCAGGCGTGGAGCGAGGAGTCGCGGCAGGATCGCCGCCAGGACGTGGAGTCGGTGATCGACGAGCTGCTCGCCGATCGCGAGTTCGCGAGCGTCATCGATGCGCAGCGCATCGGCCTCGCCGGGCACTCGCTGGGTGGTTACACGGTCGTCGGCATCGCCGGAGGCTGGCCGAGCTGGAAGGACGCGCGCGTGCGTGCCGTGCTCGCCCTATCGCCC
This sequence comes from Steroidobacteraceae bacterium, assembly GCA_035504015.1. Taxonomy (GTDB): domain Bacteria; phylum Pseudomonadota; class Gammaproteobacteria; order Steroidobacterales; family Steroidobacteraceae; genus JASHUC01. Next base: position 26,562 of record DATJSR010000020.1, on the reverse strand, counting down.
TACGTCATGCCGTTTCAGGTGCAAAAGACCCTGAGCGACGTTCACATCCCGATCATGTACCAGGGCGGCACGCTCGATGTGGGCATCACGCCGTTCCTGCGGGGTCCACAGGGTGCCTTCGCCGCGGCGCAGGCGCCTGCCTACTTGCTGGTGTTGCGCGCGGCAGGGCATTTTGCCTGGGTCAACTGCGGCCACGAGCACACCACACAAGCCTGCCTCGAGCACGTGGCCGATGCACGGCTTGCGGCGCAGTACGGCATCGCCTTCTTCGATCGGCACCTCAAAGGCCTGCCGGCGCCGCAGCTCGATCGCGCGGATGCGCGGCTTGCACTGTACGAGCACAAATAGGGAAAACCTGCATGGTCCAGGGCTCTTGCTTCTGCGGCGCCGTGCGCTACGAGGTGACCGGGCCTTTCCGCGACATGACGAGCTGTCATTGCTCGATGTGCCGCAAGCATCACGGCTCGGCCTTCGCGACCTATGTCTCGGCACCGCTGGGTGGATTTCGCTGGCTGGCGGAGAGCGAGCGCTCGCTCCTGCGCTATGCCTCGTCGGCGCGCCGGCAGCGCACCAGCTGCGGGCGCTGCGGATCACCGGTGCCGGAGGTGCTTCCCGAGGAGACTTTGGTGCAGCTGCCGGCAGGTCCGCTCGAGGGCGAGCTCGGTGTGCGGCCCGAAGCCCACATCTTCGTGGGATCCAAGGCCCCCTGGTACACGATCGGCGACGGCGCTCCGCAGTTCGCGGAGTACCCACCGGGCAGGGGCTCGCCGGTCGTCGAGCGCACGCGCAAGCCCTCGCGCCCCGGTGTGACCGAGGGCAGCTGTCTGTGCGGGGCGGTCGCCTACGAGGCGCGCGGTGCGGCGCTGTTCATGCAGAACTGTCATTGCCAGCGTTGCCGCCGTGCGCGCGGAGCCGCCCACGCGAGCAACATCTTCTATGCAATGGATCAGTTTCGATGGCAGCAGGGAGAGGAGCGGCTGCGCGAATACAAGCTGCCGGAGGCTCGCTTCCACACCACCTCCTTCTGCGCGGACTGCGCAGGCGGCGCGCCGCGAATCTCGCGCGAGCGTGCGCTGGTCGTGATTCCGGCGGGAAGCCTCGACACGGATCCGCCGCTCACCCCGCAGCGGCATATCTTCACCGACTACAAGGCCTCCTGGTTCGACATCACCGACGAGCTGCCGCAGTTTGCCGAAGGGCCTGCGGCCGTACCGGCTCGCTGAGCGCACTCAGGGGCGCTGCGGCGTCTCCCAGCCGGTCTTCGAGTCGTAGGGGATGGTGATGCCCATCGCCTCGATCTCGTGAATCTTGCCGTTGCGCACCTTGAAGATGTGCGCGGCAGGCATATCGAAGGGCTTGAACTTCATCGGCACGCTCTGGATGCCGGGCACCCCGACGATCGTGACGCTCTGCTCCTTGAAGGGATGGCGGAACTGCGACAGGCCGAACACCAGGCCCGTCTCAACGTCGGCGATCCACACGCGGCGCGGCTCGATGCGCTTGATGTAGTCGAACAAATGCGTCTTGAGCTGCGCCTCGCAGCCATAGGTGCCGAGCGTCGCCATCGCGCTCGGGCTCTGCGCGTTGCTGATGGGCGTTTCGGCCGGCTTCTTGTTGGTGGTGCTCTGCATGCCGTTCTCGTGCCGCTCGCAGTCCTCCGCGAAGGGTGCGTCGTTGGCGTCGGCCGTGACCAGTGCCTGATAGTACGATTGGCCGATCGCGAGCAGCTGCTCGCGTGAGCTGCGCTCGGCGGGGGGTACCCTCGCCAGCAGTCCTGGCCGAGGTGTGCGCAGATTGGCGAGGCCGGCGGGGCGCAGGTTACGCGCGATCAAATGCTCGATCTCCACGATCTGACCACGCTCGAGCTTGAGCCGCAACGCCAGCTCGATGGGCTTGCCCTCCTCTTGCATGACACCGAGAAAGCCCACCTGCCGCGCAAGGGGGTCGGGAACGTAGATCATGAAAGTGCTCGGCAGCGCGGAGGCGGTCTTCCACAGCCCTTGGCCGATCGCCGTGGGCTCCGTGTTCTCCACAAAGCGTGCATTCGCGGCGATGGGCACGCGGCTCGGGTCGTGAGCCACGAGTGCGGCCAGATAGCGATTCACCTCGGCTTTGAGACACTGGCGGTCGCAAGGTGAGGGCGCCGCGCGCAATGCGGATGCGGGAAAGAGCGTCAGCGCCAGAATGCCCGTGCACAGGGCCGCGTGCGCGCGGCGCAGCTGCCATCGTCTCATTGCAGTCCCCTCCCTTTGCTATGGATGCTTGCGGCAGGGCATTCCCGCTGTCGCCTCGAGCAGCCGCTGCATGAACTGCGGCACCTCGGCAGCGCCCTCCTCGGGTGCCCAGGGTGCGAATTCGACCGCGGTGCTCGGATCATACGGCCCTTCCTTCACCTCCAGAAACGCCGACCCGTCTGCCGTCGCCAGCAGGGTGTGCCACGTCGCGCGCGGCAGCTCGAACCCGAGATCCCCCAAACCGGGCCCCACGCTGTAACGAGCGCTTAGGAGGCCGTCGTCGCTGAAGGTGAGCACCTCGAAGCCGCCCCGGAGAACGAGCGCGAGCTCGCTGCGCGTCAGGTGGCGATGCGGGCGGAAATAGGAGCGCCGGTCTGCGACCACGATGTAGCGTTGCACGAGATCGGCCGCCGAGGCGTGAATGTTGAAATGGGTGCGCCCGCGGGCGCTGGTGCTTGCCTTGCCGGCGAGCTCATCGAGCAGCGACTGCGAGAGTACCCTCATGCGCCCATTGTAGGCCGCCGCCGACGGCGGCCGCGAGCGCCACGGCGAAGACGAGCGCCCTGGCTGGAGCCTGGTAGTTGCGGCTCAGACGGTCGCCGCTGCCCGCTGCGGCACAGCCGCCGGCTCTGCTGCCAGGCCGCGCGGGATGATCATGCGAGCGCGCAGCCCAGGATGGTTGTCGCTGAGCTCGAGCGAGCCGCCGTGCAGCTTGGCGATCGCCTCGACGAGCGGCAGCCCGAGTCCGACCCCCGGTGTGCCGCGGCTCGCATCGCCACGATAGAAGCGCTGGGTGGCTTTGGGCTTTTCCGGGTCGGGGATGCCCGGACCATCGTCGGCGACCACGATGCCGACCATGTTGCCGGGGCGAGGCTCGACCTCGACGCGCACCCGGCCACCGTCGGCGACGTATTTGAGGGCATTGTCGATCAGGTTGTTGACCGCCTGTGCGAGCAGCACCCGGTCGCCGCGCACCTGCACCGGCGGCCCCTCGCGGCAGGAGAGGCTGAGATTCTTGAGCTCCGCGGCCGGCAGATAGAACTCCACGGCCTTGGCGGCGAGATCGCCGACATCGATCTGCACGAAGTCCGAGCGGCGCATACCGGTGTCGATCTCGGCAAGACGCAGCAGCGCATTGAAGATGCTGATGACGCTATCCACGTCGGCGACGGCCGCCTCGACCTCGGCGAAGGTTTCCCCCGGTGCGGGCCGCGTCAGCGAGAGCTCCTCGAGCCGCGAGCGCAGCTCCGCGAGAGGGGTGCGCAGATCGTGGGCGATCGAGTTGGAGACGTTGGCGACGCCATGCACAAGCTGCTCGATCTGCTCGAGCATGCGATTGATGGTCTGTGCCAGCATGTCGAGCTCATCGCCACTCGCGCGGCTGGGCAGCCGGTGGCTCAGATCCCCGCGCATGATGGCCGCGGCGGTCTGCTGGATGCTCTGGATGCGCGCGAGCAGCGCGCGCCGGATGAGCAGTCCCCCGAGTAGCCCGGCGACCGAGAGCACGGCGATCGCGCCCGAGAGCCCGTACCAGAACCACCGCTCGATGGGTGCGAAGCGCTGCACGTCGCGCCCCACGAGCAGCGTGTAGCCACCGGGCAGCGGCGTGCGCAGCACGGCCGAGAGCGTCGGCCGGCCAGCGATGGCGACCGGCAGCGTGTAGCTGCCCGGCTCATCCGGGATGTTGCGGGGCCAGGCAGGCAGATTGCCGGCCAGAGGATGCAGCTCGCGATCGGCCAGCAACAGGATGCGCTCGCCGGCAATCTGCAGACCGACGCGCTCGTTGATGAAAGCGGCGAGCCCCTGTGGACCGGTGCGATGGAAGACTTCCGCGAGGCGCTGCGAGTCCTCGCGCAGCAGCTCGAGCCGGGTGTCCTCCACGGTGTGCTGCCAGGCATAGCGCAGCGGTGCCGCAAACAGCACGAGCGCCGCGAGCCCGAAGAGCACGTAGCCGATCGCGACCGCGGCGGCCGATGAGCGGATCGGAATGGCGCGCATCGGAAGCCTTACTCCGCTGCGCTGATCATGTAGCCGGCGTTGCGCACCGTCTTCAGCAACGGGCGCTCGGCATCGGCATCGATCTTCTGTCGCAGCTTGCTGATGTGCACGTCGACCACGTTCGTCTGCGGATCGAAATGATAGTCCCAGACGTTCTCGAGAAGCATGGTGCGCGTAACCACCTGCCCGGCGTGGCGCAAGAGGTATTCGAGCAGCTTGAACTCGCGCGGCTGCAGCGCGATCGTGCGGCTGCCGCGCACCACCTTGCGCGAGAGCAGATCCATACGCAGGTCGGCGACCTCCAGAGTGGTCTGCGCGCTGTCCTGGCGCAAGCGCCGGCTCAGGGCATCGAGCCGCGCGAGCAGCTCGCCGAAGGCGAAGGGCTTGGTGAGGTAGTCGTCCCCGCCGCTGCGCAGCCCCTTGATGCGCTCGTCCACATCGCTCAAGGCCGAGAGGATCAGGATCGGCGTGCGATTGCCCGACTTGCGCAGCGCCTCGATGATGGCGAGGCCGTCGATGCTGCCCGGCAGCATGCGATCCATGATGATCACGTCGTAGCGCTCGCTCGCGGCCAGGAACAGCCCCTCGCGGCCGTTGTCCGCATGATCGGCCGTGTGACCCGCTTCCTGCAGGCCCTTGGTCACGAAGCGCGTGACCCTCTCGTTGTCTTCGACGAGCAGGACCTTCATGTGCTGACCGCCGGTTCTAGGGGCCGATCACACGTACCGTGGCGGGCAGCGCGCTGCTCGCGGCGTCGTGCGCCGCCTGCGCCTGCGTCGAGTGCCGCCCCGTGAGGCGGTTGTTGAGCCGGTCGAGGTACAGATAGATCACTGGGGTGGTGAAGAGCGTCAGCATCTGGCTGAGCAGCAGTCCGCCGATCATGGTGTAGCCCAGGGGCTTGCGCAGCTCCGAGCCCGTGCCATTCCCGAGTGCGAGCGGCATCGCCCCGAGCAGCGCCGCCATCGTCGTCATCATGATCGGGCGGAAGCGCAGCAGGCAGGCCTTGCGGATCGACTGCTCCGGCGTCAGCTGCTCGTCGCGCTCGGCCTGGATCGCGAAGTCGACCATCATGATGCCGTTCTTCTTGACGATGCCGATCAGCAGGATGATGCCGACCACGCCGATGACGGAGAGGTCGAAGTGAAAGACCATGAGCATGAGCAGCGCGCCCACACCGGCAGAGGGCAGCGTCGAGAGGATCGTGAGCGGATGAATGTAGCTCTCGTAGAGCATGCCCAGAATGATGTAGACGACGACGAGCGCCGCAATGATGAGCCACGGCAGCGAACCCAGTGAATCCTGGAAGGCCTGCGCCGTCCCCTGGAAGGAGGGCGTGATGCTATTGGGCAGGTGCATGCTGGCTGCGGTCGCCGTGATGGCGTTCACGGCATCCCCGAGTGCTGCTCCCGGCGCGAGATTGAACGAGATCGTCACCGCGGGGAAGGTGCCCTGGTGATTGATGGACAGCGGTGTGTTGTGACTGGTATCGAAGTGCACCAGCGTCGAGAGGGGCACCATCTGCCCCGTCAGGGGTGAGCGCAGGTAGAGCTTGTTGATGGTGCTGGGATCTGCCTGCAGGCTCGGGGTGATCTCCAGCACGACGTGGTAGGTATTGAGCTGGGTGAAGTACTGCGTCACCTGACGCTGCCCGAAGGCGTCGTAGAGGGTCTGATCGATCTGCCCCGGCTGGATGCCGAAGCGCGCGGCCTGGTCGCGGTCGATGACCACGCGCAGCTTGGTGCCGCTGGTTTGCTGGTCGGAGGCCACATCGCGCAGCTGCGGCAGCTTCTGCAGCTCGGCGAGCAGGCGCGGCGCCCAAGTGCTCAACTCGTTGAGATTCACATCCTGCAGGGTGTACTGGTACTGCGTGCGCGTGGTGCGCCCGCCCATGCTGATGTCCTGACCCGCCTGCAGGTAGAGCGTGATGCCGGAGAGCTTGGCGAACTCACGGCGCAGCCGCGTGATGACCTGATCGGCGGTCGCCTTGCGCTCGCTGCGGGGCTTGAGCGCGAGCACCGCCCAGCCGTTGTTGACGGGCCGGCCGGTGCCGATGGCTGCGCCCCAGGAGGCCACGTCCGGATCGTGGTCGAGGACACCGGTGAGGCGGCGCTCCAGGTGCACCATCTGGTTGAAGGAGACGTCCTGGGCGGCATCGGTGAGGCCCATCAGGATGCCGGTGTCCTGCTGCGGGAAGAAGCCCTTCGGCTCGATGATGTAGAGCGCGATCGCAAGCGCCACGGTGGCGATGAACGTCAGTAGCGTCGCCCCCTGATGGCGCAGTACCCAGTCGAGTCCGCGCGTGTACCCCGCCACCATGCCCTCGAAGAAGCGCTCGACCCACATATAGGCCTTGCCGTGCCTGGCGTGCTTCTCGTCGCGCAGGAACAGTGCGCACATCATCGGGGAGAGCGTGAGCGAGACGAAGGCGGAGATCACGATGGTGATCGTGACCGTGATCGCGAACTCGCGGAACAGCCGCCCGATGATGCCGCCCATGAGCAGCAGCGGAATGAATACCGCGATGAGCGAGAGGCTGATCGACATGATGGTGAAGCCGATCTCGCCCGCGCCTTTGATGGCGGCTTCCCGCGGCGAAAGCCCGGCCTCGACATGCCGGTAGACGTTCTCGAGCATCACGATGGCATCGTCGACGACGAAGCCGACGGCGATCGTGAGTGCCATCAGCGACAGATTGTCCAGGCTGTAATGGGCGATGTACATGACGGCGCAGGCACCGAGCAGCGCCAGGGGCACCGTCACGCCGGGGATCACCGTGGCCCACACGTTGCGCAGGAACAGGAAGATGACCATCACCACGAGCGCGATGGTCAGCATCAGGGTGAACTCCACGTCCTCGACGGAGGCCTTGATGGTGGTCGTGCGGTTGACGATCTGATCCACCTTGATGCTCGGCGGCACCGCGGTGAGCGCATGCGGCATCAGCTCCTGGATGCGCTGCACGGTGTCGATCACGTTGGCGCCGGGCTGCTTGAAGATCATGAGCAGCACGCCGCGCTTGCCGTTCTGCCAGGCCATCATCTGGTCGTTTTCGGGTCCGTCCACCGCGACGCCGATGTCGCGGATGCGCACGGGCGCGCCGTTGCGATAGGCGATCACGATGTCGTTCCAGGGCGCTGCGTTCATCAGCTGATCGTTGGTATCGATCATGAAGTTGTGCAGCTCGCCGTTGATCGAGCCCTTGGGCGCATCGACCGAGGCATTGAGGATCACCGCCGCGATGTCCTCGAGGTCGATGCCCATGTTGGCGACCTTTGTCGGGTCCACCTGCACGCGCACCGCCGGCTTCTGCTGACCGCCGATGTTGACCTGGGCCACTCCCTGGATGCGCGAGATCTGCTGCGCCAGGATCGTCTCGGCGTAGTCGTCCACGGCCGTGACCGGAAGCACGTCCGAGTGCACCGCGTACATGAGGATCGGCTGATCGGCGGGATTCACCTTCTTGTAGTAGGGCGGGTAGGGCAGGTTCTTCGGCAGGTAACCGCCCGCTGCCACGATCGCCGACTGCACGTCCTGGGCCGCCGCATCGATATTGCGATCGAGGTCGAATTGGATCGTCACCTGCGTATTGCCGAGCACGCTCGTCGAGGTGAGCTGCGTGATGCCCGGGATCTCCGAGAACTGGTACTCGAGCGGCGCTGCCACCGTCGTGGCCATGGTTTCGGGGCTTGCGCCCGGCAGCGAGGCACTGACCTGGATGGTGGGAAAGTCCACCTGCGGCAGCGGCGCCACCGGCAGCAGCGGAAAGGCGACGAGACCGAGCAGCAGCATCCCGGCCATCAGCAACGAGGTGGCGATCGGCCGGTTGATGAACGGCGTGGAGATGCTCATGGCGTGGCGGGCCCGGCGCTCGATGCGACCCGTGCCGGGGCAGCCTCGCTCACGCGCACGCGAATGCCGGGCTGCAGGCGATAGATGTTGCTCACGGCGACGCGCTCGCCGGGCTCGAGCCCGCTCTCGACGAGCACCGTCTGCTCGGTGTTGCCGCTCACCGTGACCGGGCGCATGTCGACGGTCGAATCGGATTTGACCACGTAGACGAACGGACCGTTGGGGCCGCGCTGCAGCGCCGCGGGAGGAATGGTGACCGCGTTGTGCACGGTGCGCAGGTGCACACGCGCGTTCACGAACTGACCGGGCCAGAGTCGCTGGCTGGGATTGGGGAAGATCGCCTTCACACGGATGGTGCCGGTCGTCTGATCGATCTGGTTGTCGATCAGGGAGACCGTGCCGCGGTCGAGCTCCTTGCCGGCACCCTGAGAGAGCGCCGCGACGCTCACCGGTCCCGCGCGCATCGCATCCGACAGCTCCTCGAGCGAGGCCTCGGGCAGCGTGAAGATCACGGCGATCGGTTGCAGCTGCGTCATCACCACGATCCCCGTGGTGTCGGAGGCATGCACGATGTTGCCCGGATCGACCAAGCGGATGCCGGTGCGGCCGTTGATGGGAGAGGTGATGGTGGTGTAGCTCAACTGGGTGCGGGCGTTCTCGATGGCCGCCTGATCCGCCTTCAACTGCGCCTCGAGCTGCGCCACCAAGGCGCGCTGGGTATCCACCGTCTGCTTGCTCGCCAGATCCTGGGGCGCAAGCACCATGTAGCGCTCGAGGTCCTGCTTGGCATTGGCGAGCTGCGCGTTGTCCTTTGCCTGGGTGGCGATCGCCTCATCGAGTGCGGCCTGAAAGGGACGCGGGTCGATCTGCGCGAGCAGGTCCCCGCGCTTCAGGGTCTGCCCCTCCACGAAGGCGACTCGTTGCAGCTCGCCATCGACGCGCGCGGTGATCTTCACCGTGTAGAACGCCTGCACCGTGCCGAGCCCCTCGAAGTACACCGGCACGTCGGTGCGCGTGGCGGTCGCCACATCGATGGCGATGCCGGGGCTGCCCGCCTGCGGAGCAGCGAGCGTGCGCGAGCGACCGGGGGAGAGCAGCCAGGCGATCAGCACCAGCGCGAAGGCACCGGCAGCGAGCAACACCCAGCGACGCCGGCTCATCCAGCGGGTCGGCACGTTCACTGCGCGCTCTTCATTCATATTTCCAGCCGCCACCGAGTGCATTGAACAGATTGACGAGGGCCTGCAGATGCGTGAGCTTTACCTGAACGAGCGAGTCCTGCGCCGTGAACAGTGCCGTCTCGGTGTTGAGCACCGTCAGGATATTGATGATGCCGGCATGGAACTGCGCCTGCGCGAACTGGTAGGCGCGGCGCGCCTTGTCGACCGCATTCTGCTGGCGCGCGAGCTGATCGGCGCTCTCCCGCACGGCGATGAGGGAGTCCTCGACGTTGCCGAACGCCGAGATCACCGCCTTGTGGTAGTCGGCCAGCAGCTCCGCGTAGCGCGCCTTGCTGTACTGATATTGCCCGATGAGCGCCCCGCCCTGAAAGATGGGCTGGGTGATGCCGGCACCGATGTCGAAGACGCGGCTGCCGTTGCGCCTGAGCGTGGAGAGCGTCGTGCTCTCGAAGCCGCCGCTGGCGGTGAGCTGGATGCTCGGAAACAACGCCGCTCGAGCCTCACGGATATCGGCATTCGCCGAGATGAGCTGGGCCTCGGCATTGGCCACATCGGGTCGGCGGCGCAGCAGCTCCGAAGGCAGTCCGGCGAGCACGGGCGGCTCGGCGACGCCGCCGAGCGAGGCCTGCTTGAGCGCGAGCCCCTCGGGCTCGCGCCCGAGGAGGATCGCCAGCGCATCGAGGCTCTGACGCAGCTGCTGCTCCAGGGGAGGGATGGCCGCGCTCAGCGTGGCGACCACCGTCTCCTGCTGCGCCACATCGAGCCCGGTGCTGGTCCCGACCGACTCATCGAGCTGCAGGCCCTTGAGGATGGACTGCGCGCTGGCGAGGTTGTCGTGAGCGATCTGCAGGCGGTCGCGTACCTCGAGGACGGTGAAGTACGTGTTGGCGACGCTCGAGAGCACACTGAGCTCGACGGTCTCGCGGTCGAAGCGGCTCGCGTTATCGAGCGCCACGGCGGCCGCGCGGGCCGCCAGGTTCTTACCCCAGAAGTCGAGCTGGTAGGTCGCGCTCAGCTGTGCACTGAAGCTGTTGTAGATCACCGGCAGGGGGACGGTGAGCGACTCGCGCGCGGCGCCGACACCGGCATCCAGAAAGGGCAGCAGCGGGGCGCCGGCGATGCGCACCTGCGCATCCGCCTGGCGTACCCGGGCCACGGCGGCCGCGAGGTCGTCATTCGCATGCACGGCCTCACCGATCAGCCCATCGAGCTCCGCGGAGCCGAAGCCGCGCCACCAGTCGACCGAGGGCCATTGCGCGGCCCCGATGTCCGTACCGCTCCAGGCTGAGGGTGGCGCAATGTCCGGCCGGTGGTAGCGGGGGCCGAGATTGCAGCCCGCGAGCAGGCACGGCGCGAGCAGGGCCACGAGGCCGGCCAGCCGCTTGCCCAGGGAGGGTACTTGGGCGCGGGAATCGTTCACGTGCGTCTGAGGGGCTCCGCGGTGGATCTGGGGGCTGAGCGCCGGCATCGGGCTCGAATCAAGCCGGCGCCGTCACTGTAGGAGGCGGCGCCTTCCATCGAGATGGGCGATTCATTAAATCCCGTTAACCTCGGGGCCTGGAGCTCTCCCGGGCCGCCTGGTGGTGCGGCGCTGCGGCAGATGTGCGTGGATTGTGACGCAGATCGCACGGCCGCGCGGCCCGAAGAGCGCCAGTGGGCCGCGGGCAGCTCGCCCGCTCGCCCGCCAATACGGGCGCCCCTTCAGTGGGCGCCGACCGCGCGCACCCGGTGCTCGACATGGGGCAGCAGCCCGGCGAGCAAGCCGAGCAGCGGCAAGAACGCGCACACCCGATAGACGAACTCGATGCTGGTGGCATCGGCGAGCGCGCCCAGCACCGCGGCGCCGATGCCGCCCATGCCGAAGGCGAAACCGAAGAACAGCCCGGCGATGGTGCCCGTGCGACCCGGCAGCAGCTCCTGGGCGTACACGACGATCGCCGGAAACGCGGAGGCGAGGATCATGCCGATGGGCACGCTGAGCAGCGCGGTCCACAGCAGGCTCGCATGCGGCAGCAGCAGCGTGAACGGCAGCACCCCGAGGATCGATATCCAGATGATGTACTTGCGCCCGAAGCGATCGCCGAGCGGTCCCCCCACGATGGTGCCGAGCGCCACGGCGCCGAGGAACACGAAGAGCAGCAGTTGCGCATTGCGCACCGAGACGTGAAAGTGCTCGATGAGATAGAAGGTGTAGTAGCTGGTGATGCTCGCAAGATAGAAGTACTTGGAGAAGATGAGGGCGAGCAGCACGGTGATGGCACCGGCGATGCGCCTGGGCGAATGCTCCGGATGCGACTCGCCACGGGCTGCGCGCCGCGGCAGCCGCGCCACGCCGTGCTCGCGGTACCAGTGTCCGACGTGGGTGAGCACCAGCATGCCGAGCAGCGCCGCCGCCGAGAACCACGCTACGCTGTGCTGCCCGTGCGGCAACACGATGAAGGCGGCCAGCAACGGCCCGACGGCCGAGCCTACATTGCCGCCGACCTGGAACACCGACTGCGCAAGCCCATGACGTCCGCCCGAGGCCATGCGGGCCACACGCGAGGACTCCGGATGAAAGACCGAGGAGCCGGTGCCGACGAGCGCCGCGGCGCTGAGCAACAGCCAGTAGTTGACCGCATAGCCGAGCAGCAGCAGCCCGGCGAGGGTAAATCCCATGCCGATCGCCAGCGAATACGGGCGCGGCTGCCGATCGGTGAAGTAGCCGATGACGGGCTGCAGAAGCGAGGCGGTGATCTGATAGGTGAGCGTGAGGGCGCCGATTTCCCCGAAGCTCAGGGCGTAGGAGCTCTTGAGCATGGGATACAGCGCCGGCAGCAGCGACTGCATCATGTCGTTGAGCAGGTGACAGAAGCTGATGGCGCCGAGCACGGCGAAGGCCGTACGGGCGACAGCAGGCGTCCTCGCGAGGCTCGTGGCCGTCTCGCTCACCAGGGGTCTCCGTCGGCGTTGGAAGCGCGGCCGGCGGCCGCACCCGGTAGCGCAAAGCGTATCACGGCACGCCCGAGGGCCGCAGCGCACCGCGGGGCCCTCCTTGCGCCAGGTCGCTGCAGTGGGAACGGGGATTGCTGCCTCCCGCCAATGCACGCGCTCGCGCACTTCCCCTGATCGACATGGCGATCCTGCACGTTCGTCACACGACCCGCTACGAGTATCGCGTGCCGGTCGAGCTCGGGGAGCATCGATTGATGATGCGGCCCCGCGACAGCCACGACCTGCGACTCATCGACACGCATCTCGTGATCGAGCCGCCGACGAGCTCGCTGCGCTGGATCCACGATGTGTTCGGCAATTCGATCGCGCTCGCCTCCTTCGGCACCGCGGCGCAGAGCCTGCAGTTCACCTCGGAGTTCCGTGCCGAGCATTTCCCGGCCGCGCCCCAGCAACTCGCCTTGGAGTCCTACGCCGAGCGCTTTCCCTTCAGCTACTCCGCGCAGGAGAGCGAGGATCTCGGGCGCACCAAGGAGCGCCACTATGCCGATCCGGAGCACGAGATCGACCGCTGGGCTCAGGCGCAGCTGCAGAGCGTGGCGGAGGGGCGCACCCTCGAGACGCTGGCCGCGATGACGAGCAGCATCAAGCAGCAGTTCAGGTACGTGCCACGGGACGCGCCCGGCACGCAGACGCCCCTCGAGACCCTCAAGGGCGGCAGCGGCAGCTGCCGAGACTTCGCGCTTTTCATGATGGAGGCGGCGCGCAGCCTCGGGCTCGCCGCGCGCTTCGTGTCGGGCTATCTCTACGATGAGAAGCTGGTTGGCGCCCGGGGCGGACTGGTCGGCTCGGGAGCGACGCACGCGTGGCTGCAGGTCTTCCTGCCCGGTGCCGGCTGGGTCGAGTACGACCCGACCAATGCGCTCATCGGCGGTCGCAATCTGATTCGCGTTGCCGTCGCCCGTGACCCTTCGCAGGCGCAGCCGCTCACCGGCAGCTTCACGGGCCCGACGGATGCCTTCATCGCCATGAAGGTGAGCGTCGAGGTCGCCGCAGAGTGAGGCTGCGCCGCTTGGGCGGCGATGCCGAAGGCTTCAGATGCTCTCCAGCTGCACGTTGACGCGCAGATCGTGCGCGCCACCGCCGAGGATCATGCCGCGCAGCGGGGAAACGTCCGCGAAGTCGCGACCCCAGGCGAGGGTCACGTGGTCGGTGCCGACGCGCACGTCGTTGGTTGGATCCAGGTCGATCCAGCCGAGGGGCGGGGCGTACACCGAGACCCAGGCGTGCGAGGCCGCACCGGCTGCATCGAGGGCAGAGGCCGCGGCGCCGGGGCGCGGCAGCAGCCGCACGTAACCGCTCACGTAGCGCGCGGCGAGCCCGCGCGAGCGCAGGCAGGCGATCATCAGATGCGAGAAGTCCTGGCACACGCCCCGGCGACTCTCGAGCACATCGATGAGCGGGGTCCCGATGGTCGTCTCCCCGGGGGCGTAGCGCAGCTCCCGATGCAGCTTGGTCATCAGCGCTTCTGCGCACTCGAGCAGCGGGCGGCACGGCTCGAAGCAGTCGCTCGCGTACTCGGCGAAGGCGCGTTTGACGCGCACGTAGGCCGATTCGTGGCGGAAGCGGCACGCTTCGAGGTCCGCACGCGCCGGCCAGCCGCCGCGGTAGGCGAGTCGCGTGCGCAGCTGCTCCCAGGGGGTCGAGTCGGCCGCGCGCAGCGGCGGGCGCGCGTGCACGTCGATGTCCATGGTGCTCGCGACACTGAGCTCCGCGTGCGGATATTCGAGCTCGATGCGCGTCACCGGATTGTCGAAGGCATCGCGCTCGTCGCGGCGTCGGTAGGTGTGCGGGAGGATCTCCAGTCGGTGCTCGATGCATTCCTGATAAGGCGTGAGGCGCGGGATCAGGTGCAGCAGCTGGTGCGAATGCAGCACATCGCTCGCGTAGCGATAGCGAGTCTCGTGGCGAACGCGATAGCGCATGCGTGGGCTCTCAGCTTGCGAGCGCGTGAGCGTGCAGCTGGGAGTGGGCGAAGTGGCGCATGGACAGCCGGTCGGAGAGCTGCGCAGCGGCGGCACCGAGGTTGGCGAGCTGCGCTTGCAGCGCCGCCCGCGCCGCATCCCCCGCGGGGGTCTCCTGCTCGAGCTCGAGCAGCTGCGCATCATCGAGCGCGGGACAGCGCACCGCCAGGTGCTCCTCGCCGCCGCCGAGGAAGCCCGACAGGGCCGTCAAATCGCGCGTGATCGCGTGCCATTGGAAGCCGAGCGCCCGCGGGTGCTCGGCATCGCGCACCAAGAGGTCGATGAGCGGCGCGAGGCGCGGGGCCACCGTGTAGCGGGGACGGTAGACACGCAGGCTGTCACAGGCCTCCAGCAGCCACTCGATGTGCGCAGGGTCGGTGGCGGCGGGCGAAGACAGATGGCGCCCCAGCAGGCGCGAGATGAACTGCAGCCGCTCGAGCCGCCGGCCGATGCGCAGCAGCCGCCAGCCGGCATCCTGCGTCATGTCATCGAGCGCAAAGCCCGCGAGCGCGGCGAGCAGCAGCAGCACTTGCTCGAGCGTTTCGAGAGGCTCCTCGTGCGGAGTGGGCGTGGCATGCACCTGCCGCTGCAGCTGGGCGACGGCGTGCCAGTAGCTCTCCGACAGACGGCTGCGCACCTGCGAGGCGCACCAGGCGAGCCGGCGCACATCCGCGCCGATGCTCCGGGGGTTTGCCTCATCGCGCAGCGCCGCGGCCGCATCGAGCTCGCCGCGCACGATGCCGAGCTCGCGGCAGAAGCCCACCGCCGATTCGAGCACGCCCGCATCGATACGCGCGCCGAGCGTGCCGCGCAAGAGCCGCGCCTTGTCCTCGCAGCGTACCGTGTAGCGGCCGAACCAGTAGAGGTTCTCCACCAGGCGCGAGGGCAGATCCTGGTGGCGCCGCGGTGCCTCGGGGCGCTGCAGCGAGCCGCTGCGCTGCTCCGGCGCGCGCCGCTCGGCCAGCACCCAGATGTCCTTGCTGCCGCCGCCGCGCTGGCTCGAGACCACATCGAGCGCTGCGTCGGTGGCGACCCGCGCGAGGCCGCCCGGCATCACGACGCGTGCCGCGCCGACGGCGAGCGCGTAGACGCGAATCGTCAGGGCCTTGGCCGCGAAGCCGGAGCCGGCGTCGGTGCGCAGCACCGGTCCCTGAGACAGTGCAAGATGCTCCTGCGCGACGTACACCGAGGGGCGGCTCTGCAGACGCTCGATGAGCTCGAGGCGCGCCCGCCCGCGCAGGTCGCGACCGAACACAGGCTCGAAGCGCTGGTTCGGGTAGGTGGGCTTGATGACGAGATGATCGAGGCTCGCCAGAACCTGCGCAAGCGCGGGGGCTTCCCCGCACCACCAGGTCGCCACCGATGGCAGCAGCAGCCGCTCGCCGAGCAGTCGCTCGGCGATCCCCGGCAGAAAGCCGAGCCACGCGGCCGACTCCAGTACGCCGGAGCCGAGCGCATTGGCGAGCAGCACGCGGCCGGCGCGCACCGCCCCCAACAGTCCCGGCACGCCGAGCGCGGAGCCGCTGCGCAGCTCGAGGGGGTCGCAGAAGTCATCGTCCAGACGGCGCAGGATCGCGTGCACGCGCTTCAATCCCGCCAGCGTCTTCAAATAAACGGTGTCCTCGCGCACCGTGAGGTCGGAGCCTTCGGCGAGCGGCCAGCCGAGCTGGCGCGCGAGATAGGCCTGCTCGAAGTACGTCTCATTGTAGGGGCCGGGCGTGAGCACGACGGCAAGCGGGGTCTCCTGCTCACCGAGCAGGGCGGGCAGGCGCTCGCGCAGCTGCTCGAAGAAGCCGTGAACGCGGCGTATGTCGAGATCGCGCAGCGCATCGGGCAGCACGCGCTCCATGATCTCGCGGTTCTCGAGCGCGTAGCCGGCCCCCGAGGGCGCCTGCGTGCGATCGGCGAGCACCCACCAGCGTCCATCCGGTGCGCGCGCGAGGTCGGCGGCATACAAGTGCAGATAGGTCCCGTCGCGTGGCCGCGATCCCTGGCAGGGCAGCAGATAGTTCGGATGCCCGAAAGGCAGCTCCGGAGGTACCACGCCTTCGGCGAGCAGACGCTGCGGGCCGTACAGATCCGCGAGCAAGGCATCGAGCAGCCGCGCGCGCTGCGCCACGCCCTGCTCGATCTGGCGCCACTCCGCCGCCGTGAGCAGCAGCGGCAGCGGATCGAGCGTCCACGGCCGATCGGCGCCCAGTGGATCTGCGTAGACGTTGTAGGTGACGCCGTTCTCGGCGATGAGGCGCTGCGTGAGCTCGAAGCCGCGGCGCACGGTAGCGCCGAGATCGGCGCCGCCGAGGCGCTCCAGGAGGCGCTGCCAATGCGGGCGCAGCGCACCCCGCTCATCGAGCAGCTCGTCGTAGCGGCGCGGTTCGGGCTTGTAGCCCTCGAGGCTCGCAGCTGGCGTGGCGGCGCGCGCTGGGCTCCTCATGAGGGTGCAAGGATCATCCGCGGCGCAGATCGAGGGTGAAAGGAAAGTCGGGATTGACCGACTCGGGGGGCGCCGCCACCGTGCCCGGTGTGTGCCCCATCCGGAAGAAACGCGCGAGGCGGCGGCTCTCGGATTCGAAGGCATTGACGGGGAACGTCACGTAGTTGCGCCCTCCGGGGTGCATCACATGATACTGGCAACCCCCGAGCGAGCGCTGCATCCACGTGTCGACCAGGTCGAAGGTGAGCGGGGAGTGCACACCGATGCGCGGGTGCAACGCCGTGGGCGGTTGCCAGGCCCGGTAGCGCACGCCG
This sequence comes from Steroidobacteraceae bacterium, assembly GCA_035504015.1. Classification (GTDB taxonomy): domain Bacteria; phylum Pseudomonadota; class Gammaproteobacteria; order Steroidobacterales; family Steroidobacteraceae; genus JASHUC01. The sequence goes on along the minus strand of DATJSR010000020.1, from coordinate 9,597 downwards.
GCGATGAACTCTCCCGCGCGTCCGGTGGGGGTCAGCGGGACGCGCCGGCCGTTGCAGGCGATGCAGTAGCGATCGGGCGCGAGCCCCGTGACCTTGACCTGCAATCGCTCGAGCGAGGAGTCCACGTAACGCACGGTGCCGGAGCCGCCACCCTGCTCGCCCATTACGTGCCAGGGCTCGAGGGCTTGCCGCAGCTCGATGAGCGCTCCGCGCTCGGCAAAGTCCCCGAGCTTGGGGAAGCGAAACTCGAGGTGCGGCGCGAACCACTGCAGCTGCAGCGCGTAGCCCGCGGCGTTCTGCTCCGCGATCACGTCGGCGAAGTCCTCCGCCACGAAATGCGGCAGCATGAAGCGATCGTGCAGCTCGGTGCCCCAGCGTGCCAGGCGGCCCGGCCGATACGGCTCGCGCCAGAAGCGCGCCACCAAGGAGCGCAGCAGCAGCTGCTGCGTCAGGCTCATGCGCGCATGCGGTGGCATCTCGAAGGCGCGCAGCTCGAGCAGGCCTTGCCGTCCGGCCGCCCCCTCGGGCGCGTAGAGCTTGTCGATGCAGAACTCGGCGCGATGCGTGTTGCCGGTCACATCGATGAGCAGATTGCGGAACAGTCGGTCGGTGAGCCAGGCGGGCAAGCTGGAGTCGGGCGCGGGCAGCTGCTCGAAGGCGATCTCGAGCTCGTACAGGGAGTCGTTGCGCGCCTCGTCCGTGCGCGGCGCCTGCGAGGTCGGGCCGATGAACAGGCCCGAGAACAGATACGACAGCGAGGGGTGGTTGTGCCAGTAGCCGAGCAGGCTCGCGAGCAGGTCGGGCCGGCGCAGAAACGGTGAGTCGCTCGGTGTGGCGCCCCCCAGCACGAAGTGGTTGCCACCTCCGGTGCCCACGTGGCGCCCATCGTGCATGAATTTCTCGGTGCGCAGGCGCGACTGGCGCGCCGCCTCGTAGAGGAAGCTGGTGCGCTCGATGAGCTCTTCCCAGCCGCTCGCGGGATGGATGTTCACTTCGATGACGCCGGGATCCGGGGTCACGCGGAAGTGTTGCAGGCGCGAATCCGCGGGCGGCTCGTAGCCTTCGACGATGAGCGGCTGGCGCAGCGCCGCGGCCACCTCCTCCACGGCGGCGAGGAGCTGCACGTAGTCCTCCAGGCGCGCGAGCGGCGGCATGAACACGTAGAGCACCCCTGCGCGTGCTTCCGCGCACAGCGCCGTGCGTGTCACCCAGGGCGCGGACTCCTGCGGCTGCGGCGCGCGGCTCTCGTGCTCCTCGGAGCGCTCGGCGATCCAGCCGCGCGGGCCGCCGCTGCGATCGGCCCAGCGCTCGGGCTGCCCGGAGGGCTCGCCCGATGGCATGCGCAACTGCGCCTGCAGCTGCGCCCGCGTCGCAAGCGGCGGGAACACCTGGGTGGGATCGGGCACGTGCACGTGCGGGTACTCCCCCGGGCGCACCCAGGGCAGCGAATCGAGGGGCAGACGGTAACCGAGCGGGGAGTCCCCCGGAATGAGGTAGCAGCGCTCATCGCGCAGAAACCACGGGCCGCTGCGCCAGCGCCGCTCGGCAGCATCGCGCGCGAGCGGCAGCACGAAGCCGACCGGCCGCTCCAGGCCGTGCTCGAAGGTACGCGCCAGGCGCGCTCGCTCGACCGGGTCGCTGAGGCGCGATTCGAGCGGATCGACGTTCATGGGCAAGCGTCGCTCGCGCCAGAGGTAATAGAAGGCATCCTCGTACGCCGGCATCAGGTGCTCGGCACTCACGCCGAGCCGACCGGTGAGCTCGCCCAGAAAGCGCCGTGCGGTGTCGGCGGACGCACCATAGTCGAGCGACTCGTCGGCGAGCAGCTCAGGGTCGCTCCAGAGCGGCTCGCCATCGCGCCGCCAGAAGCAGTTGAGCGACCAGCGCGGCAGCGCCTCGCCGGGATACCACTTGCCCTGACCGAAGTGCGCGAGCCCCAGTGGGCCGTAGTGCTCTTTCAGGCGCCGGAAGAGCTTCGCCGCGAGCTGGCGCTTGTGCTCGCCGAGCGCAGCCGTGTTCCACTCCTCGCCCTCCGGATCATCGATCGAGACGAAGGTGGGCTCCCCGCCGAGCGTGAGGCGCACATCGAGCTCATCGAGATCGCGGTCTACGGCGAGACCTGCGATCTCGATGTCGCGCCACTGCTCCTCGGTGTAGGGCTTGGTGACGCGCGGCGCCTCCCAGATGCGCTGCACGCCCATCAGGTGCTCGAAGCTCACCTGCGCCGGCTCGACCAGGCCGCTCACCGGGGCGGCGGATGCCGGATCGGGCGTGCACGCGAGCGGCAGATGGCCCTCGCCCGCGAGCAGCCCCGACGTGGGATCGAGGCCGATCCAACCTGCCCCGGGCAGGTACACCTCGCACCATGCGTGCAGGTCCGTGAAATCCTGGGCGGGGCCGCTCGGGCCGTCGATCGAGGTTACGTCCGTCGCGAGCTGGACCAGGTACCCCGAGACGAAGCGCGCTGCGAGACCGAGCTGTCGCAGCAGCTGCACCAAGAGCCAGCTGGAGTCGCGGCAAGAGCCGCTGGCGAGATCGAGGGTCTGCTCGGGGCTCTGCACTCCGGGCTCGAGGCGAATGACATAGCGCACATCGCGCGCCACTCGCCTGTTGAGGTCCACCAGGAACTGCACCACGCTCGGGTTCTGGCGCGGCGTCGCCGCCAGATACTCGCTCAGGCGCTCGGTAAGCGGCAGCTTCGCCAGATAAGGCTCCAGGTCGTGCCGCTCGGCTGCCTCGTAGGCGAAGGGATACGCTTGCGCGTAGGGCTCGAGGAAGAAATCGAAGGGATTGTGTACGGCGAGCTCTGCGACCAGATCCACGGTGATCGACAGCTCGCGGGTCTTCTCGGGAAAGGCGAGTCGCGCCAGGTAGTTGGCGTGAGGATCCTGCTGCCAGTTGATGAAATGCCGCGCCGGCTCGATGCGCAGCGAGTACGCGAGGATGCGGGTGCGGCAATGAGGCGCCGGGCGCAGACGCACGATCTGCGGCGACAGACTGACACTGCGGTCGTAGCGATACCGCGTGACATGGTTGAGCGCGACATGAATCGACACGTGCGATGACTCCCCGCCGGTGCCCCATTATAGGGGCGCGCGCCAGCCGGCTCGGGCGCACCAAGATGGCACCCGAGCGCACTCATTCGGGGCAAAGAGACCCGATGCTTGGTGCGCGCCGTTGCGCGCTGGTATGTTCCATCCGTGCACATCGACTGGAGCGCCTACTCGGCACCGGGCCTGCACGATGAGCTCATCGGGCCCGGCGGTGGTCCGCGGGCGGCGGGCCGGGCCCTCGTGCGCTATCTCTCCGAGCTCGAGGGCGCGGAGATCGGCGTGCGGCAGCAGGCGGCCGAGCTCGCGATCAAAGCGATGGGTGTCACCTTCACCGTCTACCACGAGCAGGGCGGCTCGATCGATCGGGCCTGGCCGCTCGACATCATTCCGCGCACCATCTCCCGCAAGGAGTGGCAGCGCATCGAGAAGGGCCTGCGGCAGCGCGCGGCGGCCCTCAACCACTTCATCGACGACATCTATCATGAGCAGCGCATCATCGCCGACCGCGTGGTGCCGCTCGAGGTGATCGCCTCCTCGAAGAATTTCCGCTCGAGCTGCATGGGCATCCGCCCACGGCACGGGGCGTGGGCGCATGTGTGCGGCACCGATCTGGTGCGAGACAAGGACGGCACGGTCTACGTTCTCGAGGACAACCTGCGAGTGCCCTCGGGCGTGTCCTACATGATCGAGAACCGCGAGGTCGTGAAGCGGGTGTTCCCCGAGCTGTTCGACAGTGCGGCGATCCTGCCCGTCGATGACTATCCCTCGCAGCTGCACGACATGCTGGTCGCGCTCGCACCGCGGCGCGAGACCCGACCCGAGGTGGTGGTGCTGACACCCGGGATCTACAACTCTGCGTATTTCGAGCACTGCTATCTCGCACGGCAGATGGGCTGCGAGCTCGTCGAGGGACGCGACCTTGCGGTGCACGACGATGACTGCGTCTACATGCAGACGATCCGTGGCTGGACGCGTGTCGATGTGATCTATCGGCGGATCGACGATGATTTTCTCGACCCCGAGGCCTTTCGCGCCGACTCGCACCTCGGGGTCCCGGGGCTCATGCGGGCCTGGGCCAAGGGAAACGTGGCGCTCGCCAACGCCCCCGGCGCCGGGGTCGCAGACGACAAGCTCGTCTACACTTATGTGCCGGAGATGATCCGCTACTACCTCGACCAGGAGGCGATCCTGCCCAACGTGCCCTCGTGGCGCTGCGGCGAGCCGAGCGAGCTCGATCACGTGCTCGCGCACCTGGAGGACCTGGTGGTGAAGCCCGTCGATGGCTCCGGAGGCTACGGCATGCTGATGGGCCCGATGGCCTCGCAGCGCGAGCGCTCGCAGTTCGCCGCATCGCTCAAGGCCGAGCCACGGGGCTTCATCGCCCAGCCGGTGATCACACTCTCGACCGTACCGACCTTCGTCGGCGATCGCCTCGAGCCACGGCACGTCGACCTGCGGCCCTTCATCCTCTCCGGCGCCAAGACCTACGTGACGACCGGCGGGCTCACCCGCGTGGCCTTGCGCAAGGGCACCCTGGTGGTGAATTCCTCCCAGGGGGGAGGCAGCAAGGACACCTGGATCGTGGACACCGAGGCGTAGCCGTTCATGCTCTCGAGGGTCGTCGAGAACGTCTACTGGCTCGCCCGCTATCTCGAGCGCGCGGAGAACACCGCGCGCCTGATCAGCGTCAACGCCAATCTGTCGCTCGACCTGCCGCCAGGCTATGCCCTCGGCTGGCAGCCGCTCATCGAGATCACCGGTAGCCGCGCCTCCTTCGAGGCGCGCGGCAAGCGTGCCGATGAGCGCGAGGTGGTGCAGTTCCTCGTCGGCTCCGGTGACAACCCGGGCTCGATCGTCTCATCGCTCAAGATGGCCCGCGAGAACGCGCGCACGCTGCGCGATGTGCTGCCGACCGAGTCCTGGGAGGTGCTCAATCAGTTCTTCCTGGAGTTCACCGAGGAGCTGCCGACCGGGCTCAATCGCCGGGCACGCTTCAACTTTCTCAAGCGCATCGTGCTCACGTCGCAGACCCTCAATGGTGTGCTCGAAGGCACCATGACGCGCAACGACGCATACACCTTCGTCATGCTCGGACGCAATCTCGAGCGCGCGGACATGACCAGCCGCATCGTGGATGTGCGCTCGGCGCAGCTGCTGCCGCCCGAATCCGCCGAGCTCGGACCCTTCGACAGCATTCAATGGATGAGTGTGCTGCGCTCGTTGTCGGGCTACGAGATGTATCGTCTGAGCCGCCGCACCCGCGTGAGCCGCAGCGATGCGCTCGAGTTCGTGCTGCGCGATGCGCTCTTTCCGCGTGCCTGCCTGTACTGCCTGAACCGCATCGAGCGCTTCCTGAGGGATCTGCCGCGCAGCGAGCCGGCATTGCAGGCGCTGGCGGGAGTGAACGCCTTCCTGGCCCAGGCCCCCCTCGGTAAGCTCGATCAGGCCGGATTGCACGAGCTCATCGATCGCCTGCAGCTGCATCTCAACGAGGTGCACAACAGCATCGCCGAAGCCTATTTCCCGGCGCCGAGCGGCACCCAACGACAGTCCCAGGGCGCGAGTCGCGGGGCTCCTCAGAGCCTGCCCCTGTTCGCCGACGGCGCTTAGGCGGATTTACGTGCCGGCCGCCGCTGGCCGCAGATTCAGTGTGAGGCGGGCTCTGCGCCGGGATTCGGGTCGGCCATCGGGAAGGTCTTGGCGGCCGTGGGTGGCGCGGGCGAGGTCGGTGGGCTCGCGGGTACCGCCGCAGAGGCCTCCGAGCTCACGGGTGGCGGCGCCGCAGAGGCCGAGGCCGGGACGGTGCCGGTGCTGGTGTTCACCATGGCGAGAAAGCGCCGCGCGATCTCATCGTTGGTGCTCACGCGTCCGTCGACGATATCGCTGGGATTGACCTCCCCGCGATCGTAGAACTGCGAGTTGGCGCGGTTGTCGATGGTGAGCGCGCTGCCATCGAGCGCCACGCCGAGGAACAGCCCGCGGCTGCGCGAGTAGGAGTAGACCTCCGAGCTGATCGTGGGGTCGGTGGCGGCCGAGGCCTGCCGCCCGACCGGACCGGCTGCCACCGAGGCATCCGCGCCCAGGGTGAGCTTGCCGCTGGTGATCTTGTCGATGCTGCGGCGCGTGGTGAATACCAGCACCACGTCCGTCGATTGCACGCCCCACTGGAAGCCGATGCTGCCGCCGGTGAAGTTGACGAAGATCGGATTGCTGAAGCGACCCTGCTTGTCCCGGATGACCAGCACGCCGTTGCCGCGCGCGCCACCCAGGAAGAAGGCGGCCTTGGTCACATCCGGGACGATGGCGATACCGTAGGCGCGCTCGAGCAGGCGATCGGGAACGAACTGGTCCGGGCTCGAGCGCTGCTCCTTCAGCACCTGCGTGGCGTAGAGCAGGCGGGCCTGCTCGCGCGCCTGTGCATGCACGACGCCGGCTGCCAGCAGCAGCGCGACTGACAATCCACCGAGTACACTCACGCGATTGCGCATCCGCGGTTTCCTCAAGCTGATTTGTGATACCCCTGTCTGTGTTTGCCGACGCGCGCCAAGTGCGGAGACGCGCCGATCGGGCAAGCTTACTCCAACGCGGTCGCGCGTGTGTGCCCCGCAGCGAGTAGGATCGCGCTGCCGATCGCGGCAATCGCCATGGAAGTGAGCATGTTCTCGAAGCAACCGCGCCGCGCGGGCGCGCGATGGGCGCGAGGCACCCGCGGCGCCGTGCGACTCGCGGCCTGCGCCGCCCTCGGGCTGGCCGCCGCCACTGCGCATGCCGAGTGGCTGTATCGCACGGCCGGCATCATGGGAACCCGCTGCATCGTCGAGCTCTGGGCGGACGATCCGCTCAAAGGCGAGGCGGCCATCGACAGCGTCTTCGCCGACATGCGTCAGTTCGACGACAGCATGAGCACCTTCAAGCCAGACAGCGAGGTGTCGTACGTCAACGCGCACGCGGCCGACGCTCCCGTCAAGATCTCGAGCGAGCTGTACGACCTGACGCGAACCGCCCTCGAGTACTCGGAGATCACCCACGGCACCTTCGACATCACCTATGCCAGCGTGGGCTATCTTTACGATTACAAGAAGCGCATCCGCCCGGATGACCGGGCGATCGCCGCGGCGCTGCCCGCGATCAGCTACAAGCACGTGATCCTCGATCCCACGGGCCGCACCATCTTCTTCGATCGTCCGGGCGTGCGCATCGACTTCGGTGGCCTCAAGGGCTACGAGGTCGACCGCGGCATCGCCATCCTGCAGAAGGCAGGCTTCACGCGGGCGATGGTCAATGCGGGCGGCGACACACGCATCATCGGCGATCGCTTCGGCAAGCCCTGGATCGTCGGCGTCCGTGACCCGGACGACAAGGACAAGGTGGTCGTGCGGCTGCCGATCACCGATGCGGCCATGTCGACCTCAGGCGATTACGAGCGCTACTTCGATGAGGGCGGCGTGCGCTATCACCACATTCTCGATCCGCACACCGGCAAGTCCCCGCACAAGGTGCGCAGCGTCACCATCATCGGTCCGACCGCCACGCGCACCGATGCGCTCACCAAGAGCGTTTTCGTGATGGGAGCCAAGGAGGGGATCGAGTTCATCGATACCCTGCCGGACGTGGACGCCGTGGTGGTGACTCCCGACAAGCGGCTGTGGTACTCGAAGGGGCTCGAGCCGCCGAAGGAGGCATCCCAAGACCCGCCCGCTGATCCCGCTGCAGGCGCGCAGCGCTGACGTCCGCGAAAAGCGCCGCAGGCGACTTTTCGCCAAGTGGGGCGCAAGCCGCCAAAAACCACGCTTTTTGGCGGCGACCGACGTAGTGATGTCCGCGAAAAGCGCCGCAGGCGACTTTTCGCCAAATAAACTAGAAGAACAACGAGATGAATAGCTGGTACATGCTGAGGTCGACTTTGTAGAGCGGCGCATCCTTGATGCTGATGCCGTCCACGCCGATCAGCGTGTCGTTGGTGAAGTTCTTGTAGTCGATGTCGAAGCGCGTATAGCGCACATTGAGCGTGCTGCGGGTGATCCAGGGTACCTTCGGGATCGAGAACTGGTAGGAGGCGCCGAGACTGCCGGAGTAGCTGTTGTACGTCGATAGCTCGCGGCTGCGCGTCTCGAAATTCTGCTCGTTCTCGTACAGGAAGGCGTTGCTGTAGAAGGTAGCCTGGGTCTGCGTGTAGTAGCGCACGCTCGCATCGAAGATCCAGTTGCGCCAAGGCTGTGTCCAGCCGAGCTGTGCCGTGCTGGCGTGAATGCCCCAAGTATCCTGGTAATAGCGATATTGCAGATCGAGGGCGGCGCGGAACGGCAAGTAGTACTTGAGGTCGGTGCCGATGGCATTGCTGGTGCGGGTGTTGGGGTCCGTCTCGGGCTGCGTGCTGAAGCCCAAGCCCGAGGTCGGATTGAGGTAGACCACGTCGCGATAGGGATTGGCAAGCCATCCCTGATCGGTGATGAGCTCGTAGTTCACCGCGAGGATGAGGTTGCGCGTGAGGATCTGCGTGAGTCCCACCCCGTAGGAGTTCTCGTCCATGTCCTTCTCGCCGAAGGTCGGATCGTGGATCTTGTCCTCGCAGGCGCCGGCGCTCGAGCGCATCGCGCACTCCATGCGGTAGACGTTGTTCCAGGTGCGCCGGAAGCTCATCGTCACCGTGGTGAGATCGCCGAACATGTCCTGGCTGATGGAGAAGGTGGCGGTGTTCGAGCGATAGTCGGGCTCGTAGCTGTGATTGAACGACACGCTGTAGGTGGACTTGCCGTACAGGTACTCGGCGGAGACGCTGTCCTGGGTGCGCTGCTCGATGTAGGGGCTGGCGTAGAGCTTCACGTCGATGGAGGCGCCCGAAACCACGTCCGTCGAGTGGTTGTACGTGAATGACAGATGGTCGCCGACTTTCTTGCGGATCAGCCAGGTCTTGCCATCGATGACCTGGCCGCCGCCCACGTAGTGGCTTTCGGCGTAATCGACGCGATCATCGGGCAGGACGGCCGTGTGGCTCGGGGCGCACCAGAGCGCCCCGAGCGATACGATCGCGAGCGGCGTGCGCAGCCCGCGCGCCATGGCACGCGCGCGCCGCCAGAAGCCGGCTCGCGATCGTGCCGTGGACCTCAGTTGCATCCGCAGCCACCGCCTGCCGCTCCGGTCGCCCCGCGCGCGGCATTGCGCACCTCGTACATGTGATCCAGGAACACCGAGGCAGCCGGATCGCGATCGAAGGCCATGATCGGGTCGGCCAGGTGCTCGCGCTCGTAAGGCTTGACCCACGGCTGCACGGCGCAGCCCGCGAGCGAGGCGAGGACGATGAGCAGGAATGCGCTTGCCAGCACACGCATGCCGCTACTCCTCCCGGATGAGGGCGCGGATCTGGTCGAGATACTCGTTCTCATCGCCGGGCTTGTAGCCCTGATGGAGCGTGCGCACGTTGCCCTTGCGGTCGATGAAGACCGTGGTCGGCATGCCGGGGACCCCATAGAGCGAGCTCACCGTGCTCTTGGTGTCGAACAGCACCGGGAAGGTGACCGGAGTCTGCTTGAGCCAGGCTTCGGCT
>DATJSR010000019.1:0-13103 GCA_035504015.1 Steroidobacteraceae bacterium | reverse complement strand
GTGAAGGAAGGCAAGGGCAGCTTCGGTTACAACGCTGCCACGGGCGAGTTCGGCGACCTGATCGACCAGGGCATCCTGGATCCGACCAAGGTCACGCGCCTTGCGCTGCAGAATGCGGCGTCGGTGTCCGGACTGCTGCTCACCACCGAGGTCATGATCGCCGAGGCGCCGAAGGACGAGGAGCACGGCCATGCCGGTCCTCCCGGCGGCATGGGCGGCATGGATATGTAAAGGCCGCAGGGCTGCCGGCGCCGGATGCGCCGGCAGCCCGTCCGGTCGGACGGCCCACGCGCGCGATCCGCCCGGAGGTCGATACAGCTCGTTACCAAAGGATGCAGGTCGGGGGAACTCCTCGGAATATCATTGGTCTGAAAGCTGGACAGTTACGGTCTGCCGCCTGCGCCTTGCGTGGCAGCAGATCGGAAAGTCGCGGAGCAAGACCCCCCCAATCCGCGCAATACGTTGAACCCCGCTCGTCGCGGGGTTCTTTTTTTCTACGGCCTCGCCGGAGTATCGTGCCGATGGCGCATTTCTCCGGGAGCGCATATGACAGCAGTGCACACCGTACCCTCCACGTCGCGCGGCGCACTGACGGCCGCCGCCGGCCTGCTTGCCGCCCTGATTGCCGGCTGCTCGCACAACGCGCCGAGCGATCTCGATTGGGCGCAGGCTGCCGTCAAGCGCAACGCCAATCTCGAGCTGCTGCGGGTCGATCCTGCCACTCACACGCTCTCGGTGCGCATTCGCACGACCGGTGAGGTGAAGAGCGTCCGTGCCGATGAGCTGATCGCGGCGCTGCCGCCCGGAGCGCGTGTGAGTGGTGCGCCACCCGGCGACGCAGCGCCTACCTCCGCAGCGAGCGTCGTCGCGCCGGTGAGTGCGCCCGCGGGCGCACCCTCACCCTCGGGCGCACCCTCACCCTCGGCGCCACCGCCACCCTCGGCCGCACCGGCAACCCCACCCGCGACCGTGCCCTCGGGCACTGCCGCCCTCGCGAGCGCATCCTCGGCGCAATCGCCGCAGGCCTCGGGCGCTGCCTCTGGCGAGCCCGCAGCGAGCCACGGCTCCGGCCGGCAACGCATCGCCAAAATCGAGCGCGTGAGCGATGCGGACAGTGCGGCGGCCGATGCCGCCGCGGCAGTGGCCGAGGCGGCACCGCCGGAGGATGCATCGAGCGCATCCTCGAGCGCCCGCGCCGGCGCCCCTGACGCGCACAAGGTCGTCTCCGGTCCGGGCTACCGCATCGCCGTCGTGGGTGCAGGCGGTGCAGCGGGCGGCGGCGCGGGTGCCGATGTCGTCGCCCGCAATCTGCCGATCGAGCATCTGCACGAGCCGATCATCTGCCAGGGTGGGCGCATGTACCGCATCGACAACCGCTACCTGCAGTTCGACGGCGATGCGCTCGCCGCCGAGGACGGGTGCGATCTGCACATCACCAACAGCCGCATCATCGCGCAGGGCACGGGCGTGCTCGCCCGCGGCGCGAGCGTGCACATCGAGAACAGCTCCATCGAGGGCGAGTCGAGCTCGATCGATGCGGGCGAGGGTGCACAGATCTACGTGCAGGCCTCGACAGTCAAGGGCGTGATCCGTCGCGTCGATACGGCAGGCTTCCACGACCTCGGTGGTAACGTGGGCGACCGGCTCGCCGGGAACTGAGCTGCAGCTTCCGACCGAGACGCCCTCGCTCGTCCGCGAAGCGCTCCCACGGGTCTTCGCCGCGAGCGATTTCGTCGCCTACGCCTGCGAGCGCTATCCGCAGCTGCTGCCCGAGCTCATCCGCAGCGGCGAGCTGCTCAACCCACGCGCCTCGGACGCCGAGCTCCTGCGCCATGCTCCGCCGCTCTCCGGCGAGCTGTCCGAGAGCGATTTTGCCGCTGGCTTGCGCCACTGGCGCCGCCGGGAGATGGTGCGCATCGCCTGGCGGGATCTCGCCGGGTGGAGTCCGCTGAGCGAGACGCTCAGCGAGCTCAGCGCCTTCGCCGATCAGGCGATCGCGCGTGCGGCGGCGTATGCCGAGCGCACCCTGCGGGCGCGCTATGGCGCGCCGTGCTCGGTCCGCGGCGAGCCACAGCCGCTCGTCGTGATCGGCATGGGCAAGCTCGGCGGTCGCGAGCTCAACTTCTCCTCTGACATCGATCTCGTGCTGCTGTTTCCGGAGGCGGGCGAGACGCCGGGTCCTCGGGGGACCGCCAACGAGGAGTTCTTCACGCGCACCGGGCAGCTGTTGATCCGCCTGCTGGAGGCCCCGACAGTGGAGGGACGGGTGTTCCGCGTCGATCTGCGGCTGCGTCCCTTCGGCGACAGTGGACCGCTGGTCGCAAGCTTCAGCTCCTTCGAGGACTATCTGCTGCGCCACGGCCGCGACTGGGAGCGCTATGCGTGGATCAAGGCACGCCCCATCACGGCCTGCGAGCGCTACGCGGAGCTCTTCCGCTCCGCGGTGCGACCCTTCGTCTACCGTCGCTATCTCGACTATGGCGTCTTCCAGAGCCTGCGGGAGATGAAAGCGCTGATCGAGCGCGAGGTCGCGCGGCGCGAGTTGCAGAGCGATGTCAAGCTCGGGCCGGGGGGCATTCGCGAGATCGAGTTCATCGTGCAGGCGCTGCAGTTGATCCGCGGCGGCCAGCGCCGTGCGCTGCAGACCCCTGCGTTGCTCGAGGCACTGCCGCTGCTCGATGACGGCAGGCTGCTGCCCGCGCAGACGGTGCGCGAGCTCGCTGCGGCGTACGCCTTCCTGCGCCGTCTCGAGAATCGCCTGCAGATGCTCGCCGACGAGCAGACACATCGCCTGCCGCAGGCCGAGGGCACGCGCGCGCGCGTCGCCGCCGCCATGGGATATCCGAGCTGGGCCGAGCTCAGCGCGGCGCTCGAGGCGCACCGCACTCGGGTGGGCGCCCACTTCAAAGCGCTCGTCGCCGCGGGGGCCGCGTCCGAGGGTCCGAGCCACACCCCGGAGCTCGAGACGCTGCTCTCGAGCACGACTGAGGCGGCCACGCTCGGCGAGGAGCTCGGGCGGCTCGGCTTCGCCAAGGATGCGCCGGAGGCCGCGCGACTACTCCTCGAGCTGCGTGGCTCTGCACTGCTGCGGCGTCTGGATGAGCCGGGCCGCCGGCGCCTGCAGGCGCTGCTGCCGGCGCTGCTCGTCAGCATCGGCGCCGCGTCCGAGCCGCTCGCCGTGCTCAAGCGAGTCTTGAGCATTCTCGAGGCGATCGGCTCACGTTCGGTGTACTTTGCGCTGCTCACCGAGCGACCCGCCGCGCGCGCACGGCTCGTGGAGCTGTGCGGGCAGGCCGATTTCCTCGCCTCGCAGATCGCCGCCTACCCGCTGCTGCTCGATGAGCTGCTCGACGAGCAGCTGCTCGCGCAGCTGCCCGACCGCAGCTCGCTCGAGGCCGAGCTGCGCGCGATTCTCGATCACTCCCACGAGGAGGATGCGGAGCGGCAGGTGGAGGAGCTGCGCCACTTCCAGCAGACGGCAATGTTCAGGATCGCGATCGCCGACCTCGGCGGCCGGCTGCCCCTCATGCAGGTGAGCGATCGTCTCACCGATGTGGCCGAGCTCATCCTCGAGCGCGCGCTCGCGCTCGCGTGGGAGCAGATCGGCGCGCAGTTCGGCTCGCCCTGCTGCGGCGCAGGCGCCGAGCGGCGGCCGGTGCGCATCTGCGCCGTCGGCTACGGCAAGCTCGGCGGCATGGAGCTCGGCTATTCCTCAGATCTCGATCTGGTGTTCCTGCACGACTCACAGGGCGAGTGCCAGGAGACCGATGCGCCGCGCCCCATCGACAATCAGCTGTTCTTCGTGCGTCTGGCACAGCGGATCATGCATCTGCTCACGATGCATTCGGCGGCTGGTCGACTCTACGAGGTGGACGTGCGCCTGCGGCCGAGCGGCAAAGGCGGCATGCTCGTCACCAGCCTCGCGGCGTTCGCCGAGTATCAGCGCCGGGAAGCGTGGACGTGGGAGCACCAGGCACTGCTGCACGCGCGAGCGGTCGCTGGGGCGCCGCTGCTGCGCGCGGCGTTCGAGCGCGAGCGCCTCGAGGTGCTCTGCCATCACGTCCGGCGCGATCGCCTGAGGCAGGAGGTGCGTGACATGCGGGCCCGCATGCGCCGGGAGCTCTCGGAGGCACGGCCGGGTCAGTTCGACATCAAGCAGGATGCAGGCGGTGTCGCGGACATCGAGTTCCTGGCCCAGTACTGGGCGTTGCGCTGGGCGGGCGAGCATCCGCCCGTGGTCAGCTTTTCGGACACCATTCGCCAGCTCGAGTCGGTGGCCTCGGCCGCGCTGGTGCCCCAGGAGAGCGTCGACCGCCTGACGGGGGCCTACCGGCGTTACCGGGAATGCTCCCACCACCTCGCGCTGCGTGGGCGCGCCGCGATCGTGAGCGATAGGCAGTTTCTCGAGGAGCGCGCGGCCGTTACGGCCCTGTGGAGCGCGGCATTCGATGACTAGAAGGGCACGCAGAGCAAAACCGTGACCCAGGTCGGCTGCGCTATCATTGCCGCCGAGAGTCCCGCGAGGCCGCGCATGTCCGCTACCAAGCCGCTGATTCAACCCAACGCTCAGAACCAGTACGAAGTCACCGAGGCCGATCTGCCGCTGTCGTGCCCAATGCCGCAGATGTACCTGTGGAACTCGCATCCCCGGGTCTATCTGCCCATCGAGGCGAGCGGCTGGGCCAAGTGCGGCTATTGCGGAGCGGAGTACACGCTGCGCCGTTGAGCTCGACATCGCTGCGCGGCCCGCCGGCAAACAGGAGGCTTCTGCCGGCTGCGCTTCAGCGCCCGGTGTGGTACGACTTTTCCTCGACGATACGCGAGCCGAGCTGCACGTTGATGCGCTTTTTGATCGCCGCGCGCTCGTCGTTGGCGCGGTACACCGAGCGCGCCAGCTCGATGAACTCGGCATCGAAGCAGCGCGCCGCCTCCTTGGCCCGGATGCGCTCCTCCACCTCCCACAGCTCCTCGTTCACCCGCTGCAGCGCCTGCGCATCGGCCGCGGTCGTGCGCGCGGCGCAACCGGACTGCACCCACGTGTGCTCGAGCAAGGCGAGCTCCAGGCGCACGTTGCGCAGCGCCAGCTCATCCGCCAGGCGCGCGCTCTTGATGCGCAGGATCGTCACCTTGTCGATGAGCTCGCCGGGCGAGATCGGCACCAGGATGTCGTTCATGGCGATGCTAAGATCGAGCCCCATGAGAGCGAGCTGGCCACTCGGCTCGGAGGTCAGGCGCCGGGTCATGGCGGGCGGCGCCATGCTATACGACGCCTCCCGGGCCGGCAATTTGTCGCCCGACTCCTTCGATGTGGCGGGTCTGCAGGCACGCGGCGAGATCGAAGGTAGCGCGCGCGGGCGCGGCACCACCTGGTTCGTGAGCTCGCAGGGGCGGCGCTGGGTGCTGCGTCACTATCGCCGCGGCGGCCTGCTCGGGCGCCTGCGCGGCGATCGCTACCTGTGGCGCAGCGAGGCGGCGACGCGTCCCTTCGCCGAGTGGCAGCTCACCTACTACCTGCATCGCGCAGGCCTGCCCGTGCCCGCACCCGTCGCGGCACGCTACGAGCAGAACGGTGCCAGTTACCGCGGCGACATCATCACGGAGCGCCTGCCCGAGGTGAGCTCGCTCGCCGAGTGTCTGTCGGTGGGAGCGCTCTCGGTGCTCAACTGGATTGCCATGGGGCGCTGCCTGCGACGCTTTCACGATCTCGGCGTGTGTCACGCGGATCTCAACGCGCACAACGTCATGCTCGGCCGCGCCGACGAGGTCTTTCTGGTGGACTTCGATCGCGGCAGCCTGCGCCGTCCGGGCTTCTGGTGCGACGGCAACCTCGTGCGGCTGCGCCGCTCGCTGGAGAAGATCACCTACGGTCTGCCCGAGGACCGCTTCACGGAGGCGGATTGGCATGGGTTGCTCGACGGGTACCGGGAGTCGAGCGGCTCACGGGCGCTGACGGCGCGTGGGGCCGAGGGCGGCGCTCGCTGACGCGGTGTGCGCACGCTCTACTGCATCCTCGGCTACCTGCTGAGCCCCGCCTACTTCGCCGCCCTCGCCTGGCGTGGCCTGCGCGAGCGCGGCTACTGGCGCGGCTGGGGGGCGCGGCTCGGTTTCGGGCCGCGCATCGCGCCGGGCGGGGTGTGGGTGCATGCGGCTTCGGTGGGCGAGACTCAAGCGGCCGCACCACTGCTCGTGGCCCTGCGGCGCTGCTATCCCACACTGGCGCTGCTCATGACGACCGCGACTCCCGCGGGACTCGAGCGCGCGCGAGCACTGCTTGGCGCCCACGGCGTGCAGCTGCGGCACGTGCCCCTGGATCTTCCCGGGGCGGTGCGGCGTTTCCTCGCGCGCACCCAGCCGCGGCTCGCGATCATGCTCGAGACGGAGCTGTGGCCCAATCTGTATCACGGCTGCCGCGCGCGCGACGTGCCGCTCGTGCTGCTGAGCGCGCGCCTCTCGGAGCGCTCCGCGCGCCGCTACGCGCGCATCGGCCGGCTATGGCGCGACACGCTCGCCAGTGTCGCGTGGGTCGGCGCGCAGAGCGCCGCGGATGCCGCGCGCTTCGCGCGACTCGGCGCGCCGGTCGCGCGCACCTGCGTGCTCGGCAATCTCAAATTCGACCTGCAGGTGCCCGCAGCGACCGAGGCGCGCGGCGTCGCGCTGCGCCAGCGGCACGCCGCGGGCCGAGCCTTGTGGGTCGCGGGCAGCACGCACCCTGGAGAGGAGGCCGTGCTGCTCGAGGCACATCGTCGGCTGCGGCTGCGCCATCCAGGCAGCGTGCTCGCGCTCGCGCCGCGGCATCCGCAGCGTTTCGCCGAAGTGGCGGCGGCGCTCGAGCGCGCCGCAGTGCCCTTCGTGCGCCGTTCGCGCAACCAGCCCGGCGCGGCCGATATCGAGGTGCTGCTGCTCGACACGCTGGGCGAGCTGCTCGACTGGTATGCCGCCGCCGACGTAGCGTTCGTGGGCGGCTCGCTCGTGCCGGTCGGCGGCCACAACCTGCTCGAGCCCGCTGCGCTCGGCCGGGCAATCCTTTGCGGGCCCTACGTATTCAACAACGCCGAGATCGCCCGCTGGCTCATCGAGCGCGGTGCGCTCGAGCAGGTGCCCGATGCGGCCACGCTCGCCGAGCGGCTCGCAAGCTTGCTCGAGGATGCGCCGGAGCGTGCGCACAGGGGCGCGAGCGGGCGCGCCCTGGTAGAGGAGAATCGGGGTGCGGTCGAGCGCGCGCTCGGGCTCATCGAGCCCTATCTCACCCCGCCGGGAAGCTCGGTCAACGCGGCGGCGGCACCGGAGCTTCGGGCGAACTGAGCGCACCGGTCCCGGTGGGCTGCGTCACCGTGAGCCAGGAATTGATCTGCTGCAGCGTCTGCTGATCGAGCGTGCCGGCGGCGAGCCGCAGTTGCACGATGTCCAGCAGATAGTCGTAGCGTGCCTGGGCGTAGCTGGTCTGCGCCTGCACGAGGTTCTGCCGCTGCTGCAGCAGCTCCACCTCCGTGCGCGTGCCCACATCGTAACCTGCCTGGGTTGCACGCATCGCCACCTGCGCCGACTCGACGCCCTGCTTCAGTGCGTTGACGCGCGCGACCTCGCTGACGATGCCGTTGTAGGCATCGCGCGCCTGATGCTCGGTCTGGCGCGAAATGGTGATGACGTGATCCTTGGCGGCGATCCATTGGAACTGCGCCTGCCGTGCCTGCGAGGAGACCAGTCCACCGCTGAAGATCGGCACGGTGACCTGTACCCCGATCTGCTTGTTCGACTGCTCGAAGGGGTAGGGATAGCGGATCGAGGGGCCGCCGATGCCGACGACCTGGTCGCCGAACTGGTTGTTGTTGCTGCGAATGCCGGTGAGATCGATGGTCGGGGCGTGTCCCGACTGCGCGATGTAGACGTTCTCGCGTGCCACATCCGCCGCCAGGCGGCTCGAGAGCAGCGTCAGATTCTGGTCCATCGACACCTGCACCCAGCGCGCAGGGTCGGCCGGCTGCGGCGTCTGCAGCGGCATGTCGTCGCCGGGCTTGGCGAGAAAGTCGTAGTCCTGATCGGTGATCTCCCGCAGCGCCTGCTGCATGCTCGCGAGATTGCGCTTGGCGTCGATCACCGCGGCGGCCGTCTGGTCGTGCTGGGCCTGCGCCTCCTTCACGTCCGTGATCGCGATGAGTCCCGCCTCGTAGCGCACATTGGCCTGGTCGAGCTGATGGGTGTAGGCATCGAGCGCGGCGACCTGGGCATCGAGGCTGTCGCGCGCGTTGAGCACGTTGAAGTACGCCTGCGCGGTGCGCTGGATGAGGCTCTCCTCGGCAGCCCGGTAGTCGGCCTCGGCCTGGGCCACCTGCTTGTGCGCCCGTCCGAGCGTCGCCCAGTTGTTCCAGGAGAACAGGCTCTGCTTGAGCGTGAGCTGGTAGCCGCGCTGCGTGGTCCAGCTCTTGTCCGACAGGGGCACCTCGAGCGCCTCGCCGGTCGGGGTCACGCCGAGCGGCTCGATCTCGGAGATGTCCGTGCCGGCGCGGGTCACGGCGTAGTCGCCGCTCAGTTGTGGCAACAGGGCGGCGAGCGCCTGGGGGTTCGCCTCCTCGGCTGCACGGCGAGTGGCCTGCGCTTCCTGGATAACCGGGTCATGCTGCACCGCGTCACCATAAACCTCGAGCAGGTCCTTCGCCGAGGCGGCGTCGAGCAGCAGAAACCCCGTCAATCCGAGAAACAGCCCCTTCATGTGAATCCCTTGGGCGCGAGTGCCGCGCGGCCAATTCATATAGTGTTATATATCACTATATCAGTGACGAGTGCGGACGACAATCCTTAGGATGCGGCACGGGGGCTGCCGGTTTCACGAGCGGAGCGTGGCGTTGCAGGGCGAGGCAGCGAGGGAGGGGGATCTCGCGCTGACTAGTACGTGGGCAGTGAAGGGTCCACATCACGAGCCCAGGCGAGAATGCCGCCGGTGAGATTGGCGACGCGGTAGCCCTGCTGGCCGAGATACCGAGCCACCTGCAGGCTGCGACCTCCCGAGCGGCACAGGACCACGATCTCCCGGTCGCGAGGCAACTCCGTCACGCGGGTGCTGATCTGTCCCATCGGGATGTCACGGGTGTCCGGCAACCGCACGATGTCGCGCTCCCAGTCCTCACGCACGTCGAGAACCACGGGCGCATCGGGGGCTGACAGCCGTGCCTTGAGGGCCTGGGGGGAGATTTCGGGGATGGCGCTCAAAAGGAGAAGTCCCGCGGCCGTTGAGCGTTGACCATGGGGTCGATGACCGTCTCGAAGAGCGTCTCGCGCGCACAAGCGCCCTCCATGACGCAGCGCACCACCATCGCCTCCATGACCGGCGGCTCCCCAACGACGACGAACATGCGCCCCCCCGGGCGCAGCAGCCGCTCGAGCTGCTGCGGGTAACGCGGCAGGGACGCCGTGACTGCAATCGCATCGTAGGGTGCCGAACCCTCGAGCTCGTTGGCATCGGCCACCACCAGCTCGACATTGCCGCAGCCCACCGCCGCGAGGTTGGTGCGAGCCGCGCGTGCCAGATCATCGAACAGCTCGAGCGCACGCACGCTGTCGGCCGCGCGCGCGAGACACGCGGTGACGAACCCGGTGCCAGCCCCAAGCTGCAGTACGCGCTCGGCACCGCTCAGATCGAGCGACTGCAGCAGCCGCCCGACGACGTTGGGCCGAAGCATGTGCTGAGCGTGCGGCAGCGGAATCTCCGTGTCGGCGTACGCGAGATAGCGATGCTCCTCGGGTACGAAGCGCTCCCGCGGTACCTGCCGCAGCAGGTCGAGCACGCGCTCATCGAGCACGTCCCAGGCACGCACCTGCTGCTGCACCATCTGCTCGCGCGCGTCGTCCATCGCCATGGCCGGGGCCCTCATTCGACTTATTCCGCGTCGATCCAAACGCGCAGAAAATTACGAGTTTTCCCTGCGGATGCCAAGCGTTTTCGCGCGTTCATATGGTGAAATAGCGGCTCGTCCGCGGATGCTACTCGGCTATGCTTGGTGTTTTCGCTGACGCGGGGCGCCACAAGAGCAACGAACGCGCCTGCGGCGGGCCCATCTCGCGGGAAGGATCGTAGGGGACAGATGACGCTCATCGGGCTGCTAGGCGTGGTGCTCGCGCTCGGGGCTGCGGCGCTCTTCGCCGTGCTCTATGCGTTGCAGCGTCGCGAGCTCAAGGCCGTCGAGCAGCTCTCGCGCGAGGTGCAGAGGGTCGCGATCGGCGGACGCCTCGGCGGTCGGGTCGAGGCCGACGATGCGAGCGCGCAGATCCGCGCGCTCGCGACGGCCGTGAATCATCTGCTGACGCGCCTCGCCGCCGTCTCCGATCGCGATCGCGCCACGCCGCGACTCTTCGCCGAGCTCGCCGATCGCATCCACGAAGCCGTGCTCGTGCATCGCGACGCCATATTGCACGCCAACCGGCAGTTCGCGAGCCTCATGGGCGTGGACCGCGCCGAGCTCGTCGGGCGCAAGCTCGCCGATCTCGTGCCGCCGGAATACGCAGAGCTCGTGAGCGAGAACATCCGCCACCGCCTCGCCGGCGAGCCCGCCGCGGAGCGCTACGAGATCGAGATGGTGGGGCTGCAGGGCCAGGTGAGCCGTCTGGAGATCACCTCGGCGCTCATCGATTACGAGGGCGGGCAGGCGCTGCTCGTGACCGGCGTCGAGATCATTCCCACGCAGACGGTGCAGACACTGCGGCCCGGCTCCGCCGTCGCTGCCTCCGTGGAGAGCGAGCGCCGCGCCGCGGCACTCGCCTCGCTCGGCGAGGCGATCATCACCACCGATGCCGCGGGCCACATCGACTACATGAATCCCGCGGCCGAGAGCCTGACCGGCACCCTCGCCGAGCAGGCGCGCGGCAAGAGTCTCGCGGAGATCGTGGGCCTGGTGGACGAGAGCGACCGGCGCCCGCTCAGCGATCCGGTGAAGCAGGCGCTCACGACGGGCAGCGCCATCAACCTCAGTCGCCGCGCGCTGCTGGTGTCGCGCGCCAACGCCGCGGAGCGCTCGATCGAGCTGTCGGCGGCGCCGCTGCGCGATGCCGTCGGTGAGGTCAGCGGCTCGGTGTTGCTGCTGCACGACGTGACCGAGATGCGCGGCCTCGCCCGCCAGATGTCTTATCAGGCGACCCACGATGCGCTCACCGGCTTGGTGAACCGGCGCGAGTTCGAGCGGCGCCTCACCGAGGCCATCGAGAGCGGTCACGTGGGTGATGGCCAGCACGTGCTGTGCTACCTCGATCTCGATCGCTTCAAAGTAGTGAACGACACGAGCGGCCATCTCGCCGGCGACAGCATGCTGCGGGAGGTGGCGAAGCTGCTGCGCGATGCCGTGCGCGACAGCGACACGGTGGCGCGTCTCGGTGGCGATGAATTCGGCATGCTGCTGATCGGCTGCCCGCTCGAGAAGGCGCGCCAGATCGCCGATGATGTGTGCCGCTCCATCGGCGAGTACCGCTTCGTCTGGAAGGACAAGATCTTCAACATCGGCGTGTCGATCGGTCTGGTGGAGATATCGCGCGAGAGCGGCTCGCTCGAGGAGCTGTTTGCGGCGGCGGACTCGGCCTGCTACGTCGCCAAGAAGCAGGGTTCGGGGCGGGTCGCCGTGTACTCCGCGCGCGATGAGGCGCTGGCGCGTCACAGCGGGGAGATCCAGTGGCTGCAGCGCCTGCAGAGTGCGCTCAAGGAGAACCGCTTCCACCTGTATCACCAGGCGATCGTGCCGACCGCCGGCGAGGATGCGAGCGGTCCGGCGATGGAGGTGCTCGTGCGCCTGCAGGATGAGTCCGGGCACGATGTGCCACCGGCCGAGTTCGTGCGCGCCGCCGAGCGCTATCGCCTGATGGGTCTGGTCGACCGCTGGGTCGTGCAGACGACCCTCGCGGCGCTCGGCCGCGGCGCCATTCTCCTCGGCGGCAAGCGCAGCGTCGCGATCAACATCTCCGGCCAGACGCTCGGAGACGTGCAGTTCCTCGAGTTCGTGGTCGAGTGCCTGGACAACACCGGCGTGGCGCCCTCGCAGGTGTGCTTCGAGATCACCGAGAGCGCGGTGGTCGCGAACCTCGATCACGCGCGACGCTTCGTCGGGGTGCTGCACGGCATGGGCTGTCAGTTCGCTCTCGATGATTTCGGCTCGGGCGTCGGCTCCTTCTCGAATCTGAAGAACCTGCCGATGGACTATCTGAAGATCGACGGCTCCTTCATGCGCAACCTCGCGCGCGATTCCGTCAATCAGGCCATGGTCACCGCCATGATCAAGCTCGCGCGCACGCTCAACTTCAAGGTCATCGCCGAGCAAGTCGAGGACGCAGCCGCGCTCGACACGGCGCGGCGCATGGGCGTGGATTTCGTGCAGGGCTACGCGGTGTCGCGGCCGCAGCCCCTCGCGCTCGCGGCCTGATCCGACTGGCCGCAACCGCTCGCGGCGGTTGCGGCGGGCGAGCGCGCTTTTTGCCGGCTGCGCTGCCGAGAGGCGCTACAGTAGCCGTATGAGTCTCACCGTCGCGATCGTGGCGGCCGGCAACATGGGGGCAGCCATCGGCGCTCGGCTGCAAGCTCACGGTGTGCAGGTGCTCACGAGCCTCGAGGGCCGCAGCCCCGCGACGGCCGAGCGTGCGCGCGCCGCAGGCATGCAGCCGGTGAGCGAGGAGCGTCTCGCCTCGGCGCATCTGCTGCTCTCGATCGTGCCACCCGGTGCGGCGCTCGATCTGGCACGGCGGCTCGCTCCGCAGCTCTCGCGGGCCCGCCCGCCCGCCACGTTCGTCGATTGCAACGCCATCAGCCCGCGCACGGCCGAGTGCCTGCGCGCAGTCATCGAAGGCGCCGGGGCGGCATGCATCGATGCCGGCATCATCGGCCCCCCGCCGCAGCCGCAAGGTCCACAGCCGGTGCTGTATGCAAGCGGTGAGCAGGCGCAGCGCCTCGCGGAGCTGTGCCGCTGCGGCCTCGACGTGCGCTGCCTGGCGGCGCCCTTCGGGGCTGCCTCGGCGCTCAAGATGAGCTATGGAGGCATCACCAAGGGGCTGACCGCCGTCGGCACCGCCATGCTGCTCGCCGCCGAGCATGCCGGGGTCGCCGCCACGCTGCTGCAGGAGCTCGCCGCGCGCGA
>DATJSR010000018.1:0-44375 GCA_035504015.1 Steroidobacteraceae bacterium | reverse complement strand
CCGATCACCACGCGAATGACGCCTCTGCGCTTGAGCAGGCCACGCCGCGGCCAGAAGTAGCCGGCGTTGTGCGCGACGGGCACGACGAGCTTGCCGGCGGTGGAGGCGAGCAGCGCGCCACTCACACCGTAGCGGCGGGTCTCCCCCGGTGCCATCCGTGTGCCCTCGGGAAAGAACATGACCCAGTCGCCCTCGGCGAGCCGCTGCTGTCCCTGCTCGACGACCTGGTTCACGGCTACGTGCCCCGAACGCCGATTGATCGCGATTGCGTGCAGCAAGCCGAGGCACCACCCCACGACCGGAATCCACTCGAGCTCGCGCTTGAGCACCCACACCTGGCGGGGAAAGATCACGATCATTGCGATCGTCTCCCACGTGGATGCGTGCTTCCAGAACGCGATGTGGCATCCCGCCGGTAGTCGTTCGCGCCCCTCGACGCTGTAGCTGAGCCCGCAGAGCGCCCGAAGTAGCCCGAGCATGCTGAGCGCCCAGCCACGCGCGAGCACGAAGCGGCGAGGAAAGGGCACGAGGACGGCGAGGATCACGAAGCCGATGGCGTAGAGGAACGTCCACGCGAACAGGAGCGCGGTGAAAAGCAGGGAGGCAATCAGCTGCATTGTCGAGCGAGCGTGGGTTGGGGCACCGCTTTCTCGGGGGCGCCGACCCGTCTTGGAAGCGCCGCAGTATATCGGCCCGGCACCGGCCGCAAAGCAGACCCTTTTGGTGCAATGCCTCTGTAACGCGCATGCCAAATTGCCCTGATTAAGTGCATTGCACCGACCTGATGCACTACTATGGGGCGCGGCCGTGCGCGAGAGCTCCTAAGTCGTTGATTTACGGCTGCCCACTTTTGGCACACGGCCTGCAATACCCCAGCGCTCGATCGCACGTCGAGCCATCCCTATTTCGGAGGCGGACATGACACCCAGTGACGTACTGAAGCTCATAAAAGAAAAGGAGGTCAAATTCGCAGATCTCCGCTTCACCGACACGCGCGGCAAGGAACAACACGTCACCATCCCCGCGCGCCTCGTCGACGAGGAGCTGTTTCGCGACGGCAAGATGTTCGACGGCTCGTCGATCGCCGGGTGGAAGGGCATCAACGAGTCGGACATGATTCTCATGCCCGAGGCGGGCACCGCGGTGATCGATCCGTTCTTCGAGGAGACGACGATCGATATCCGCTGCGATGTCATCGAGCCCGCCACCATGCAGGGCTATGAGCGCGATCCGCGCTCGCTCGCCAAGCGCGCCGAGGCCTATCTCAAGTCGACGGGCATCGCCGACGGCGCGCTTTTCGGGCCGGAGAACGAGTTCTTCATCTTCGACAGCGTCCGCAGCGGCGCCGACGTGCGCGGCTGCTTCTACGAGATCGACTCCTCCCAGGGCGCGTGGAACTTCGGCAAGGACTATCCCGACGGCAACAAGGGCCACCGCCCCGGTGTCAAGGGCGGCTACTTTCCCGTGCCTCCGGTCGATGCCTTTCAGGACATCCGCTCGGCCATGTGCCTCGCGCTCGAGGAAATGGGCCTCAAGGTCGAGGTGCATCATCACGAGGTCGCAACCGGCGGTCAGGGAGAGATCGGTGTGGGCGCCGGCGGTCTGGTGCAGAAGGCCGATTCCGTGCAGATCCTCAAATACTGCGTGCTGAACGTGGCGCAGAGCTACGGCAAGACCGCGACCTTCATGCCGAAGCCGCTCGTCGGCGACAACGGCAACGGCATGCACGTGCATCAGTCGCTGCAGAGGGAAGGCAAGGCACTCTTCGCCGGCGACAAGTACGGCGGGCTCTCGGACACCGCGCTCTACTACATCGGCGGCATCATCAAGCATGCAAAGGCCCTGAACGCCATCACCAACTCCGCCACCAACAGCTACAAGCGCCTGGTGCCCGGCTTCGAGGCGCCGGTGATGCTCGCCTACTCCGCGCGCAACCGCTCCGCCTCCATCCGCATTCCCTGGGTATCGAACCCGAAGGCGCGGCGCATCGAGGTGCGCTTCCCGGACTCCACCGCCAATCCGTACCTGGCGTTCGCCGCGATGCTGATGGCGGGACTCGATGGCATCCAGAACAGGATCCATCCGGGCGATCCGGCCGACAAGGATTTGTACGACCTCGAGCCCGAGGAGTCGAAGCACATCCCCCAGGTGTGCCACTCGCTCGACATGGCGCTCGAGCATCTCGACCGCGACCGCGAGTTCCTCACCCGCGGCGGCGTCTTCAGCAACGACGTGATCGACTCCTACATCGGCCTGAAGATGCAGGAGGTCACGAAGCTGCGGATGTCGACGCACCCGGTGGAGATCGAGCTGTACTACAGCTGCTGAGGCTGCGTGGCCCGCCTCCGCGAAATGCAGTGCCGCGACCGTGCTCTCTGTCACATCGGCAGAGAGTGCGGCCCGCAGCCTTTGTCGCGGAGCACGCACAGGGCTATGCTCAGTGAGTATGCGCGCGGCGCTCTTTACCATAACTCTGCTGCTCTCGATGACGGCGATGGCGGCGACCGTCTATCGCTGGGTCGACGAGCAGGGCGTCGTTCACTACAGCGATCAGCCGCATCCCGGTGCCGAGAAGGTGCATCTGCAGGCGGCGCAGGGCTTCCAGGCATCCTCCTCGTCGACATCGACGGAAGTCGCGAGGCCGCCGGGCCCGGTGGCTGGCGGCCTCAGCTGCGAGATCGACAGTCCCACCAAAGAGCAGATGTTCATGAACGCTCACAGCGTCAGCGGGCACGTGCGCATGTCGTCCGACCCGGGGCCCAATGCGCAGTTGAACGTGCTCGTCGATGGCATGCCGGTGAGCGCGGATTCGAGCGGTGCGTTCACGGTCGATCCGATCGAGCGCGGCCAGCATACGGTGAGCGCCACCGTCACGGCTGCGGGCGGACAAACCCTCTGCCAGGCGCCGGCGGTCACGTTCTACGTGCACCAGCCCTCGAAGCTCGCGCCCAATCCGGTGAATCGCCCCGCGTTCTGAGCGCGGCGCGCGGCGCGCGCCCACCGTGGCAGTCCTGCCGGGGGGCGAGGTGGTGATCGAATCCGCCCTCCCCTCGCCGCTCTCGCACTTCGACTCCGCGGATCTTCTCGATGCGCTCTCGACCGGCATCATTCTGCTCGATGCGCAGCTGTGCCCCATCTACGCCAACGTGGCGGCGCAGGATCTGCTCGCCTTCAGTCTCAATCAAACGCGTGGCCGTCCCTTCGGCGACTGCCTGTCGGATTCGAACGGTCTGACGACGATCCTGCGGCGCGCGCTCGAGACCGGGGAGGGCTTCGCCGATCGCGAGCTCGCCGTGCATCTGCGCGCCACCCCGCGCGAGGCGCGCATCGTCGACGTGACCGTGACACCACTCGAGGGTGAGGTCACCGGCACGCATCTGCTGCTCGAGCTCGCCGACGCCACGCAGCGCCAGCGCATCTCGCGCGAGAGCGATCTGCGCGCGCGCTTCGACAGCAGCCGTTTGATGCTCCGGCAGCTCGCCCACGAGATCAAGAATCCACTCGGAGGCCTGCGCGGTGCGGCGCAGCTGCTCGATCGCGAGCTGCCCGATGCGATGCTGCGCGAGTACACGAGCGTCATCATCAACGAGGCGGACCGCTTGACGACGCTCGTCGATTCGATGGCCGGCCCCAACCGCCCGCCGCAGAAGAGCCTGCTGAACGTGCACGAGGTCTGCGAGCACGTCTATCACCTGCTGCGGGGGGAGGCCCCGGGCGGCGTCGTCATCGAGCGCGACTACGATCCGAGCCTGCCCAACGGCCTGTTCGACCGTCATCAGCTCATTCAGGCGCTGCTCAACGTCGCGCGCAACGCGCTGCAGGCGGTCGGCGCCCGCGGCCGCATCACGCTGCGCTCACGCGCGCTCTCGAACGTCAGCATCGCTGCGCGGCGCTTCCGTCTCATGGCCTGCCTGCAGGTCGAGGACGACGGGCCGGGCGTGCCGCCCGAGCTGCGCAGCAGCATCTTCTATCCGCTGGTCACCGGGCGCGCCAACGGCACGGGGCTCGGCCTCGCGGTTGCGCAGGATCTGGTGATGCGCCATGGAGGCCAGATCGAGTTCGACAGTGAGCCGGGCCACACCGTTTTCAAGATTCTCCTGCCGCTCGAGGAAGGCCCCACCGAGCGGCGCACCGCAGAGGCATTCGTATGAACACACTGAGCCTGCGTGTCTGGCTGGTCGATGACGATGCCTCCATTCGCTGGGTGCTCGAGCGGGCGCTGCGCAACGGGGGCATGCTGCCGCGGACCTTCGATGCGGCCGAGCCCGCCCTCGCCGCCCTGCGCAGCGACTCACCCGACGTGCTCGTCACGGACATCCGCATGCAGGGGCAGTCCGGTCTCGATCTGCTCAAGAGGATCCGCGAGACGCGCCCGGCGCTGCCCGTCATCGTCATGACCGCCTATGCGGACCTCGGCAATGCCGTCTCGGCGTATGAGAGCGGCGCCTTCGAGTACCTGCCGAAGCCCTTCGACATCGACCAGGCGGTGGACCTGGTGCGCCGCGCGGCGCGCACGGGCTCGTTCCCGAGCAACGACCTGCCGCCGGCGCCGCGCATTCCCGAGCTGCTCGGGCGCGCCTCGGCGATGCAGCAGGTGTTTCGTGCGATCGGCCGCCTGTCGCGCTCGAGCGTCACCGTGCTGATCACCGGGGAGTCGGGCACCGGCAAGGAGCTCGTCGCCCGGGCGCTGCACGATCACAGTCCGCGCGCCAGCAAGCCCTTCATCGCGCTCAACACCTCGGCGATTCCGAGCGAGCTCCTCGAGAGCGAGCTGTTCGGGCACGAGAAGGGTGCCTTCACCGGCGCCGATGCGCTGCGGCGCGGGCGCTTCGAGCAGGCCGACGGCGGCACGCTGTTCCTCGATGAGATCGGGGACATGTCCATGCCGTTGCAGACGCGCCTGCTGCGCGTGCTTGCCGAGGGCGAGTTCTACCGAGTGGGCGGTCAGACCCCGATCCGCGTCGACGTGCGCGTGATCGCCGCCACGCACCAGAATCTGCAGGACCGCGTGCATCGCGGGATGTTCCGCGAGGATCTCTATCACCGCCTCAACGTGATCCGCATCGAGCTGCCACCGCTGCGCGCGCGCTCCGAGGACATCCCGGAGCTGCTCGACCACTATCTGCAATTCGCAGCGCTCGAGCTCGGCGTCGAGCCGAAGAATCTCGCCCCCGAGGCGCGCGACAAGCTGGTGAGCTACGGCTGGCCGGGGAACGTGCGCGAGCTCGTCAACTTGTGCCGCCGCCTGAGCGTACTCGCCCCCGGGAGCGAGATCCGTCCGGAGGACCTGCCCTCGGAGATCACCGCGGGCAACGCCACCGCCACCGAGATCGACTGGGCGAAGGCGCTCGCGCACTGGGCGGAGCGGCAGGCAATGATCGGCAAGCGACCGCTGTTGAACGATGCGCAGCCGGAGTTCGAGCGGGTGCTGATCCGCGCGGCATTGAAGCGCACCCAGGGTCATCGCCAGGACGCGGCGAAGCTGCTCGGCTGGGGCCGCAATACCCTCACGCGCAAGCTCAAGGAGCTTGGCATGAAGGCCGCCGACTGATTTCATCGCCCGCAACCGCTCCCGACGGTTGCGGCGGGCGAGCAGCGAAGCGGCGAGCGCCCGCGCAGGGATGCCCGGCCAGAAAGCCCGTCCAGGCAGGGACACGAGCGATCTCACTGCGCTGGCCGCCGGCAAAGAGGCGTGGTCTTTTGCCGGCTGCGCCGTTCGACGGTATCGTGCGCGCCTCCTGATCACGCCCCGTCGCCTCATCTCATGCCCAACTGGCACACGTTCTGGGATACGCAGCTCCTGTGGAACAGCGTCGGCGACTGGATCGTGGCGCTGCTGGCCCTGCTCATCACGCTCACGGTGCTGCCGCTGGTGCGCAGCCTCGTCGCCGCGCGGCGCCGCCGCTGGCTCGAGAGCGGTCGTGAGCGGCCCGTCGCCGTCGATCTCACCGCACTGCTGGTCGAGCGCACGAGCCGGCTGTTCCTGTGGGCGGTCGCCATCGACGTGGCGCTCTCCGAGCTCAGCTTTCCTCACCACATCGGGCGCGCCTTCGATGTGGCGGTGGTGTTCGTCTTCTGGTTTCAGGTGGGGCTGTGGGGCATGGCGGCGGTGCGCTTTGCCATCGATCGCCGCCGCCAGGCGACGCCCGGGCGCACCGATCCGGCGCTCGCCGGCTCCATCGAGATCATCGTGTTCGTCTCGGGCCTGCTCATCTGGACGATGGCCCTGCTGCTCGCCCTCGACAATCTCGGTATCGCCATACGCCCGCTGCTCGCGGGCCTGGGAATCGGCGGCATCGCGGTGGCGCTCGCCGTGCAGGCGGTGCTCGGTGACCTGCTTGCCTCGATGTCGATCGCGCTGGATAAGCCTTTTACGGTGGGCGACGCGCTCGCCGTCGACACCTTCAACGGCACCGTCGAGCATATCGGGGTGAAGAGCACGCGCCTGCGCAGCATCTCCGGCGAGCAGATCATCATGTCGAACGCCGAGCTGCTCAAATCGCGCGTGCGCAATTACGGACGGCTGCGCGAGCGGCGCAGCGCCTTCGAGCTGCATCTGACCTACGACACGGCGCCCGAGACCCTGCGGCGCATTGCGCCGCTCATCCGCGAGATCATCGAGGCGCAGCCCCACACCCGCTTCGATCGCTGCCACCTGATGACCTGCGGGCCGACCGCCCTGCAGTTCGAGGTGGTGTACTTCGTGACGGTCGCCGACTACAAGGTGTACGCCGATACCCAGCACAGCGTGAACCTCGCGCTGCTCGAGCGCCTGCGCGAGCTCGGCGTGCAGTTCGCGACGCCGCTGCTCGCGCCGATGCCGACCTATCGTGAGGCAGCCTCGAGGTCGGCCAGTGCGCCGGGCACGGATGAGATGTCAACACCGCCGGCAGCCCGGCGGCGGGAATGATAGGCTTTGCGGTCGCAGGCGCCGCTGCGAGCGTTTCGGATGAGGGGACCGCCGTGACCAACGATCCGCGCGAGATCATCGCCAGCTCCAGGATGAGCGCCCTGCAGATCCTGGCCGTGGTGATCACCATCGGGCTCAACGCGCTCGACGGGTTCGACGTGCTCTCGATCGCGTTCGCCTCGCCGGGCATCGCGGCCGAGTGGCACCCGAGCAAGACCGCGCTCGGCTGGCTGCAGTCGATGGAGCTCGCCGGCATGGCGCTCGGCTCGATCCTGCTCGGCGGGGTGGCCGACAAGATCGGCCGCCGCAGCACCATCCTCGGGTGCCTGGTCGTCATGACGGTCGGCATGTTCCTCGCCTCGACCGCGGGCGGTTTCGTGCCGCTTTGTGCCTTTCGCATCATGACCGGCCTCGGGATCGGCGGAACGCTCGCGGCCATCAACGCCGTGGCGGCCGAATTCTCGAACGCGCGTGGGCGCAACCTCGCGGTCTCGATCATGTCGATCGGCTATCCGCTCGGCGCCGTCGTGGGCGGCATCATCGTCACGCAGCTGCTGAAGGGCCACGACTGGCGCTCGGTGTTCTATTTCGGCTGCGCCATCACCGCGCTCTTCATTCCCCTGGTGCTGTGGCTGGTACCCGAATCGGTGCTGTGGCTCGCTCGCAAGCAACCGGACGGGGCGCTCGAGCGCATCAACCGCACGTTGAGGCGCATGGGACATGCGGTCATCGACGCGCTGCCGGCCCTCCCGCCCGACATACGGCGGCGCTCGAGCGCGGACATCTTCGCGCCCGCGCTCATCGCCACCACCCTCATCGTCACGGCGGCGTATTTCTTCCATGTCATGAGCTTCTACTACGTCGCGAAGTGGACGCCGAAGATCGTCGTCGACATGGGCTTCACGCAGTCGCAGGGCTCCGCGACCCTCACCTGGGGGAATGTCGGCGGGATGCTCGGCGGGCTGGTGCTCGGATTGCTCACGCTGCGATTCGAGGTCAAGCGGCTGACCATCACGGTCATGGTGCTCGGGGCCATCGCCGTCGCGATCTTCGGGCGCAGCGCCCACCACCTGCAGCAGCTCGCCTTCTTCACCGCGCTCGCCCTGTTCTTCACCAACGCGGGCATCGTGGGCATGTACGCGATCTTCGCGCACGTCTTCCCGACGCACGTGCGCTCCTCCGGCACCGGCTTCGCGATCGGGGTGGGCCGCGGCGGCTCGGTCATCGGGCCGCCGCTCGCGGGCTGGCTGTTCGATCATCACTACAGCCTGGCCACGGTATCCGCGGTGCTCGCGCTCGGAACGCTGATCGCGGCGGGCATCCTCGCCATGCTGCGGATCAACCCCCGGGAGCCGGCGACGGATCCCGAGGCCGCGGAAGCCGCGCATGTTCCACCTCGTTCTCTTCCAGCCTGAGATACCCCCCAACACGGGGAACATCATTCGCCTGTGCGCCAACACGGGCGCCACGCTGCATCTGATCCGGCCCCTTGGCTTCACGCTCGATCTGCGCGGCCTGCGGCGCGCGGGACTCGATTACCGCGACCTGGCGAGCGTGCTCGTGCACGCCGACCTCGAGAGCTGCCGGGCAGCCCTGCCCGGCGCGCGCTGGCTCGCCATCGAGACGCAGACCGGTGCGCCGTATTCGCAGGCGCGCTTTGCGAGCGGAGATGCGTTGCTCTTCGGAGGCGAGCGGCGTGGCCTGCCGCCGCAGGTGCTCGAGAGCATCCCGCCCGGGCAGCGGCTGCACATTCCGATGCGTGCCGGAAATCGCAGTCTCAATCTCTCGAACGCAGTCGCGCTCGTGCTCTACGAGGCCTGGCGCCAGCAGGACTTCGCCGGCGCGGCGCCCCCGGCTGCCGCCTCGCCCCCGGCTGCTGCCAGGCCGGTTGGGGAGGCTACTCCTGCTCGGACTTGATGGGGCGGCTCATGAGCGCCCGCACGACCTCGCGCGCCGGAAGACCCTCGTAGAGAACTCGATAGACGCCTTCGCAGAGGGGCATCTCGACGCGATGCGCGGAGGCGAGCGCACGCACCGCCTGCGCCGCCACGTAGCCCTCGACCGCCTGTCCGATCTCGGTGAGCGCCTGCGGCACCTGGCGCCCGGCCGCCAGCAGCAGCCCGAAACGGCGATTGCGCGACTGATCGTCCGTGCAGGAGAGCACCAGATCCCCCAGACCGGCGAGTCCCATGAAGGTGTCGCGCTGGGCCCCCAGGGCGACACCGAGGCGGGTCATCTCGACGAGGCCGCGGCTGATGAGCGCCACACGGGTGTTGGCGCCGAAGCCGAGCCCGTCGGAGAGGCCCGCGCCGACGGCGAGCACGTTCTTCACCGCGCCGCCGAGCTCGACCCCCAGGATGTCGGTGGAGGTGTAGGCGCGGAAGTTCTCCGAGCTCAAGTCCTGGGCAAGGGCGGCCGCGAAGCGCGCATCGGAGGAAGCGACGGTCATC
The DNA here is from genome assembly GCA_035504015.1 of Steroidobacteraceae bacterium. Taxonomy (GTDB): domain Bacteria; phylum Pseudomonadota; class Gammaproteobacteria; order Steroidobacterales; family Steroidobacteraceae; genus JASHUC01. Next base: position 35,015 of record DATJSR010000018.1, on the reverse strand, counting down.
GCGGTAGGCAGTCCTGCACCGACCTCCCGCGCGAAGGTGGGACCCGACAGGACGGCGAAGGGGCGCTGCTCGCCCAGCACCGTGCGTGCGACCTGATGGGGCAGCAGGCCCGAGCTCGCCTCCAGGCCCTTGGTGGCCCACGCCAGCCGCATGAGGGGCGTCAGAAGCGGAGCGAGCTCGGTCAGCAGCACGCGCAAACTCTGGCTAGGCACCACGAGCAGCACGTCGTTGGCGCCAGCGACGGCATGCGCCAGATCCACCGCGACCTCGAGATCGTGCGGGAACGGCACGCCAGGCAGATAGCGCGTGTTGGCACGCTCGCGCGTGAGCCTCTCACGCTGAGCGGGATCCCGCCCCCACAGCCGGGTGGGGCGTCCGCTGCGGGCGAACTGGATGGCGAGCGCCGTGCCCCAGGAGCCCGCGCCGAGCACCGCGATCACCTCGCCCGCTTCGCGGCTCACGGCAGCCCCGGGGTGTGCGCGAGAGTGGCGCCGCGCCCCTAGTTCTTGGCCATCGAGGGCTGAGGGCCCGGCGCGCCTTCGGCGAGCGAGCGCGCATAGAGCGCGTCGAAGTTGACCGGCGGCAAGAGAAACTGCGGGAAGCCGCCCTGAGTGACGAGATGCGACACGGCCGCCCGTGCATAGGGGAACAGCACATTGGGGCAGACGCTGCCGATGGCGCGACGCGCATCGTCCTCGCTGAGGTTGCGCATGAGGAATGCGCCCGCCTGCTTCACCTCCACCAGGAACAGCGTGGCGTTGTTCTGCTTCGCCGATACCGTGATCGTCAGCACCACCTCGCGCATCTCCGGCGTGAGCGTGCTCACGCCGGTGTGCAGATCGAGGTTGATCTGCGGATTCCACACCCCGTCGACACGAGGTCCGTTCGGCGCCTCGTACGAGCAGTCCTTGAGATACACGGATTGCAGCGCGAGCTGCGGGGCATTCGGATCTTCGGCGCCGAGTGCGGGGCTGCCATCGCCTGCGGTGTTGGTCGTCATTGGATCAAAGCTCCTTGGTATTGTGCGTCTTTGCCTGCGCCGTCCCCGTGCCGGACAGCAGCGCGTCGAGACCGCCGGCGGCATCGAGCGCGAGCAGATCGTCGCAGCCGCCGACGTGAGTGTCCCCCACGAATATCTGCGGCACGGTGCGTCGCCCGCCACTGCGCCGGGTCATCTCCTCGCGCGCGGTCGGCTGCGCCTCCACGTCGACCTCGCGGATCAGCGCGCCCTTGGCCTCGAGCACCTGCCGCGCCCGCGCACAGTACGGACACCAGTGGGTGATGTAGATCGTGACCTCGGGCTGTGCCATGGGTGTGAAGGCGCTCCGAAAGCCGAGCCGCTCAGGCCTTGGCGAGCGGCAGGTTCTCCGCACGCCAGGCGGAGAGTCCGCCCCGCAGGCTGAAGGCCCTGGTGAAGCCCTGTGCCGTGAGCTGGCGCACGGCCGCCGGAGCGACCGATCCCGCCTCACAGTACACGACGACGGGCTTCTCCTTGTTGCGCTTGAGCGTATCGCCCGCTTTCAGCAGTTGCTCTGAGGGCATCGCCCGCGCCCCGCTGATGTGTCCCGCGGCATACTGCTCCTGGGGGCGCAGGTCGAGCACGAGCGCCCCCTGATTCATCAACCGGATCAGCTCCTGCGGCGAGACGGCACCGACGCTCTGCGAGCGTAGCCGCATCTCGTAAGCGGCTACGAGCAGCGCAGCCAGCGCCAGGGCGCCGGCGAGGAGCGGATGATGGCCGGCAAATTCGATCAGCCGATCCATGCGGCAACCGTGGGGGACTCACCGGAGAAAAAAGGGGGCGTAGTATAGCGAGCATGCGAGACCTGCGCCGCTGGCGGGCGCTGCCCCCGATGCTCACCGTCCTTCTTGCCGCCGCCAGCGGCCTGAGCAGCCACGCCGGCCACGCCGGCGAGGTGAGCCGCGCGAGCCAGGTGAGCCCAGCAGCCCACCCGGGTACGAGCGGCCGCTCGAGCAAGCACGGTCCCGGCAGCCAGCGCCAGACGGAGGCTCAGCTGGCCGCCGTACGCTCCGAGATCGCCCGCGTACGCGCCAAGGTCGATCACGATCATGTGGAAACCGACAAGCTCACCCGCTCGCTGCGGGATGCCGAGCTCGCCGTCGCCAGCGCTCGCGACGGCCTGGATCGGGTGCACCGGGAGCGCTCCGATCGGGTATCGCAGCGCACCCAGCTCGCGGCCCAGCGCCGCGAGCATGAGACACGCCTGGCCGCCGAGCGAGCCGCGCTTGCCGGCGAGCTGCGCGCTGCCTACGTCATCGGTCGCGAGGAGCCGCTCAAGCTGCTGCTCAACCAGCGCGATCCGGCACGCGCGGGACGCATCTTCGTCTACTACGACTACTTCGCGCGCTCGCGCGCGGACGGGCTCGCGCGCATCGCGGCCGATCTGCACAGCATCGGCGAGCTCGATCAGCAGCTCGCACTCGAGGAGCAGCATCTCGGCGAGCTCGAGGACACACAGCGCACGCAGGTGGCGGAGCTCGAGAGCGCACGCAGCGCCCGCGCCCAGGCGCTCACGACCCTGCAGGCCGAATCCCACAACCGGGAGCAGACACTCGTGCGCCTGCAGCGCGAGCAGTCCGGGCTCGAGGAGCTGCTGCGCGAGCTGCGCCGCGCGCTCGAGCGATTTCCCATCGACAGTCACGATGCTTTCGCGCGCCTGCGCGGGGATCTCGCGTGGCCGGTCGGTGGGCGCATCGTCGCGAGCTTCGGGCAGCCGCGCGCCGGCGCTCTCAAATGGGACGGCATGCTGATCGAGACACAGCGTGGCGCGCCGGTGCGCGCCGTCTATCACGGCCGCGTCATCTTCGCCGACTGGCTGCCGGGGCTCGGCCTGCTCCTCATCGTCGATCACGGCGACGGCTATTTGAGTCTGTACGGCCACAACGAGCGGCTCTACAAGAGCGTCGGGGAGCCGGTGACGGCGGGCGATGCCATCGCCGCGGCGGGAGACAGCGGCGGCAGCTCGCGCCCCGAGCTCTACTTCGAGATTCGCAAGGCGGGCCACCCGGTGGACCCGCGCCCGTGGTTCAAGCTGGCAGCGCCCGCGGCACCTTAGGGTTATGTCAATCCGCGGGGCTCCGCGGCGCTGCCCGGATCCCTCGCCCACCCCCTCCGGCACCCCCTTGCGCGAGGGGCCGCGCCACCCCGGCTCACCACGGCGGGCGCCGGTCGGCAGCGCCCGCGCCTCACGTCCGAAAACGCCAACTCGCGCAAGGACTGCCGCGGGCGGCCTGTGGGATCTTCAGCTCCCGCCGGGAAACTCAAGAGCGACGGAAAGCGCCTGCGATAACGATGGATACGGCCACCGCACAGAACAATACCAAAGGGAATCCCTGGGATTCTCTAGACCCCTACGCTCAGCTGATCCGCTTTCTGATGCCGCGCGCCTCGAGCGTCACGGTGTTCGACGCCGAAGGCAAGCTGCGCTGGTCGACCGACACGACGCTCGGCCCGGATCTGGTCGAGCTGGTCGACGACACGCTCTACTCCGCGCGCACCGAGATCGACAGCGCCGGCGAGCTGAAGATGCTCGACGGCACGCAGCCGGTGTACGTGTGCTGGCTGCGCGATGACGAGGCGCGCCTGCTCGCGACGGTTGCGATCCTGTGCCGCCGGGGCCAGTCCGACTCCGACAGCGCCTCGCGCGGCTTCAATTTCGTGCACTCGCTGCTGCGGCCGGCGCTCGAGTGCCTGCGACGCGATCTGCTTGCGCGCGCCTCGATCGCCATGCTCCACGACACGGTGTGCGAGCGCGATCGGGATCTCGAGCTGCTGCTCGCCGATGCCGCCCAAGCCGGCGCGGCCGATGCCGATGAGCTGCGCGGCCTGGTGCACAGCGCGGTCGAGCATTTCAAATGCGTGATCGGCGCGCTGCTGGTGCCCGAGAAGGGCCTGGCGCTGCTGCGTGCCGGCAAGGGCGTGCGGCCGGACAGTCAACTGCTCGCGCGCACCCATCGCCAGCTGCTGTCGATGGCGCAGATGCGCTCCGAGACGCTGGTGATCAACCGTGCTGCGCCCTCGAGCACTGCGGGGATCATCCCGCACCGCATTCTGTGCTGTCCGGTGCGTCACCCGAGCGGGCGCACGATGGGCGTGCTCGCGCTGTTTCGCGACCAGGACGGCAGCGCCGATTTCGGCAGCCGCGAGGCGCGCCTCACGGAAGGACTGGCGCGCCGCGCCGCGAGCCTCATCGAGATCCAGTACGATGCGCTCTCGGGGCTCTACACGCGCTCGGCGCTCGAGCAGCGCGTGCGCACGCTCCTCGGTACGCGCACCGGCAAGATCAACTGGTGCGTGCTCTACATCGATACCGACCAGCTGCACGTGATCAACGATCACTGTGGCATGCACGTCGGCGATCAGGTCATCAGCCAGCTCGGTGAGCTGATCCGCAGCCGCCTGCCTCCCGGGGCGCTCGCGGCACGCATCTCCGGGGATCGCTTCGCGGTCATGCTGCCGAGCGAAATGGACGATGGAGTGCGCTTCGCCGAATCCCTGCGCGGGGGCGCGGAGCTGCTCGGTGCCGTGCACGCCAACACCCGCCTGTCGGTCTCGGTGAGCATCGGCGTCGCACCGCTCGAGCCTGGCGCCAAGGACATGGCTCACGGGCTTGCGACGGCCGAGGTCGCGTGCAAGGCGGCCAAGCAGCGCGGGCGCAACCGCACCGCCGTCTACGAGGCAGAGGATGCAAGCCTCGCGCGCCGCTTCGCCGACATCACCGCCGCGGCACGACTGCACGATGCGATCAGCGCCGACCGGCTACGGCTCGAGGCGCAGCTGGTGGTTCCGCTCGAGGGCGGGAGTGCGCAGCCGCCGCATTTCGAGCTGCTGCTGCGCATGGTGGACGAGGACGGCGCTACGCTCGGACCCGACAGCTTTCTCGCCGCCGCGATGCGCTATCAGCTGATGCCGACGATCGACCGCTGGGTGATCGAGCACGCGATCGCGGCGCTGCAGCCGCACGCCGAGGTTCTCGCGAGCGTTCCGGCGGTCTTCGCCATCAACATCTCCGGGCAGTCGCTGAACGATGAGGGCTTCGGCGACTTCCTGGTCAATACCGTATACGGCACAGGTCTCAATCCCTCCGTGTTCTGCTTCGAGCTCACCGAGAGCGCGACCATGCTCAACACCGCCCGCGCGGAGGTGCTCATGCGGCGCCTGCGGCGCATCGGCTGCGGCGTGGCGCTCGATGACTTCGGAGTCGGACAGTCCTCGCTCTCCTATCTGCGCCAGCTGCCCGTGACGCTGCTCAAGATCGACGGCAGCTTCGTGCGCGACATCCTCAAGGACACGCGCGCGGAGTTCATGGTGCGGGCCATTGCGCAGCTCGCCCACAGCATGGAGCTCGCGACCGTCGCCGAGTACGTCGAGACCGAGGAGATCCGCACGCGCATCGCGACTCTCGGTGTCGACTACGCGCAGGGCTTTGCCATCGGGCGGCCGCAGCCCTTCGCCGAGGCGCTTGCGCAGTTGCCGATGCTGGCGGCGGCGCAGCCCGCACGAGATCCCTCGCAGCGCATCCTCACGCTGCGGGGACGTGGCGCCGGCCACTAGCCCTCGCGTCGCACTGTGTCTGCGCACAGTACTGCACCCAGCTAGAGCATTGGCGCACCGAGCGAGGGCGAAAGCTGCTCTCGTTTGACAAAAAGTGTGATGCCGCGCCCTTCCCGCGCGATCCACGTTGACCCGCAGCGCTGCGCTGGTGTATCGAGTGAGCTAGCACTTGCGGGGGTCGTCAAACGGTATGTCCAAGCGGTCGCACACGCTGATCGCTCTCGTCGCAGGAGCCGTCATCGGCTTCTCCGGAGCGCTCGCCACGAATGTCTTCGCCAGTCACCAGGACGAGTCGCCGCGTGCCGAGAGCGGGCTGCCCTGGGAAGAGGCGCATCTGCTCGCGGAAGCCTTCGAGCGCATCAAGCGCAACTACGTCGACGAGGTCGACGATCACAAGCTGCTCGAGAACGCGGTGCGCGGCATGGTGAGCGCGCTCGACCCGCACTCGGCCTTCCTCGACAACGAGCAGTTCGAGGAGATACGCCTCTCCACCATGGGCTCCTATCCCGGCGTCGGCATCGAGGTGGCGGCGGAGGGCTCGGCGGTCAAGATCCTGCGCCCGATCAGCGGCTCCCCCGCCGAGCGCGCCGGCATCCGGGCGGGCGATCTGATCGCGCGCATCGACGGCAGCGATGTCGGGGCCGACGTGTCCGGCGCCATCGAGCGCATGCGCGGGGAGGCCGGCAGCACGGTGCGCCTCACGGTGCGCCGTCCCGCGACCGGCGAGCTGCTCGATTTCACCCTGCAGCGCGAGCGCGTGGCGGTGCATAGCGTCGCGCAGGCGCCCCTCGAGCCGGGCTACGGCTACGTGCGCATCACCGGCTTCAGCGAGACGACACCTCAGGATCTGCAGCGGGCGATCGGCGAGCTGAAGCGCGATAATCCCGCGGGTCTGCGCGGTCTGGTGCTCGACCTGCGCAACAACCCCGGCGGTGTGCTCGAGGCGGGCGTAGCGGTTGCCGATGCCTTTCTCGAGAGCGGCGTCATCGTGACGGCCGACGGGCGCACAGCGGATGCGCGCTTTCGCATGGACGCAACGCCGGGTGACCTGATCGATGGGGCGCCCATGGTGGTGCTCGTGAATGGTGGCTCCGCCTCGGCCGCGGAGATCGTCGCCGGTGCGCTCAAGGACCATGGCCGCGCCGAGCTCATCGGCCATCGCACCTACGGCAAGGGCTCGGTGCAGACCGTGATGCCGTTGTCGCGCGGGGCGCTGAAGCTCACCACGTCGCGCTACTTCACGCCATCGGGTGCCTCGATCCACGAGAAGGGCATCCTGCCCGATCTCATCATCGAGGGGCGCGAGATGGCGCCGGCAGAGCTCAACGACGAGGATACCCGGCCGCTCCTCGAGCGCGATCCCGAGGTGCGCATCGCGCTCAAGGCGCTGCACACCGACGTGCGCCTGTCGCGCCTCGGCACGCTGACCGCGCAGGTTCCCGCGCCGTAGCGATGCAGCACGCGGTGGAGCGTGCGGAACAGACAGGCAGCGGGGCGAGCGGACGGGCGGTGAGGCGAGCGGACGGGTAGACTCCGCGCGCGTGAGCACATTGCACGGTCTGGCGGGCCTCGCGGGGTCCGGCCTCGACATCCTGCTGCACCTCGATCGGCACCTCGCTGATCTGGTGGCCCGCTACCATCGCGAGATCTACGCGATCCTGTTCGCGGTGATCTTCGCCGAGACCGGTTTCGTCGTGACCCCCTTCCTGCCCGGAGATTCGCTGCTCTTCGCTACCGGCGCGCTCGCCGCCGTTGACGTCACGGGATCGCTGTCCGCGCCCTTTGTGTGGGCGGTCGTGGCGGTCGCCGCCGTGCTCGGCAATACCCTGAACTACGGAATTGGGCGCGCCGTGGGTCCGCGCGCCTTCAGCGGCCGCTACCGCCTGCTGCGCCAGGATTATCTGCTGCGCACCGAGGAGTTCTTCCGTCGCTACGGCGCCCTCACCATCGTGCTGTCGCGCTTCGTGCCGATCGTGCGCACCTGCGCCCCCTTCGTGGCCGGTATCGGGCAGATGCCCCCCGGGCAGTTCCAGGCCTACAACCTCTTCGGTGGTCTCGCCTGGACGACGCTCTTCGTCTGGGGCGGCTACCTGTTCGGCAACGTTCCGGTGGTGCGCGCGCACTTCGGGCTCGTCACGATTCTCATCATCGTGGTGTCCGTGCTGCCCGTCATCACAGCCGCGTTGCGCGGGCGACGCACACGCCGCTCTTGAGCTTGGCGGTACGTGCGCCCTGCCGGGGCGGGTGCGAATTCGTGCCCGATGGGACATAATGGCGCGCAGAAGAAGCAAGAGTTCCGGGGGCTGCGTCGCACTGTTTCAGGGAGAAGGCAGTGATTCGTCAGCTCTTCGCAAGCGCGTTGCTTCTGTGCGGCGCAACGGCCGCATTCGCCCAGGCCGACACCCAGGACGAGGTCGGGGACACCTACGTCAATCCCTATTTCGGCGGCATCAAGCCGGACGTTCACTGGGGAGATGATCCCGACACGTACCTCTACGGCCTCGACGTCGGCAAGCACTTCACGGACCTCTTGAGCGCGGAGCTCGACTTCAACGGCGCACGCTTCGCGGATCGCTTCTATCCGAGCAACCACACCACCCTGTACGGATTCGCCCTCGATGGGCTGTTCGTCTTCAATCGACCGGGGACGATTGCGCCCTACCTGACGCTCGGTGCGGGTCTCACCCACGAGTCGGTCTCCTCCTCGTCATTACCGGGGCTCTCCGGCGGCGAGCAGCCGATGCTTCAAGGCGGCGTGGGCGCCTTCATCAGGCTGTGGAAGAACAGCGATGGCTCGCGAAGTCTCGCGTTGCGCCCCGATATCAAGGCGCGCTGGAGCCACACCTCGGGAGAGCCCGTCGACTTTCTGTACGTGCTGGGACTCACCTTTTCCTGGGGTCCCCCGAAGGCACCCCCTCCCGTGGCGGCTGCGCCGCCGCCGCCCCCACCGCCGCCGCCTCCTCCTCCACCCCCCGCGCAGCCCGCGCCGGCCCCCACTCCGCCGCCCGCGGAGGCCGCGCCGGCGCCCAAGGGCGATGTGATCCTCGAAGGGGTGAACTTCGAGTTCAACTCAGACGTTCTGACCGCCGAATCCAGGCCGATCCTCGACACCGTGGCCAAGGGACTGCGCGCGCACCCGCGCCTGAGCGTGGAGCTGCAAGGCCATTGCGACAGCGTCGGATCGGCCGCGTACAACCTGCGTCTGTCCGATCGCCGCGCCAACGCGGTTCGCAACTATCTCATCAGTCAGGGAGTGTCCGCCGACCAGATGACGGCCAAGGGCTATGGCTCGTCGATGCCGATCGCGAGCAATGCAACCGCTGAAGGGCGGGCCCGCAATCGCCGTGTGGTGCTGCACGTCATCAGCAATCCCGGGGACGTGACCGTGCACGATGAGGGCCAGGCACAGGAGTAGGCGTGCGCGGCGGCTCAGGCACCCTTCAGCGGTGCCTGGGCTCGAAGCGGATGCGATCGGTCACCGTCACGCGGTTGCGTCCCTCGCGCTTGCTGCGATAGAGCGCCGCATCCGCCTGGCGCAGCAGCGCCTCCGCGGCTGCGCCGATCGGACCGTGGGTGCCTGCGTGGTTGCCATCGAGGGTCGCCACTCCGAAGCTCGCCGTGATGGTGACCTTGCCTGCCTTGGTCTGTACGGGCGTCGTGGCGCAGGCGTTGCGGATGCGCTCGGCCATGCGTGCGGCGCCGGCGAGATCGGTGTCGCAGAGCACGACCACGAACTCCTCGCCACCATAGCGGGCGATCCAGTCGGCGTCCGCGCGAATGACCCCGCGTGCGATGGCGACGAAGCCGCAGAGCACCTCGTCGCCGACCTGGTGGCCGTGCTCATCGTTCACGTTCTTGAAGAAATCGAGGTCGGCCATGATGGCGGAGAGCGGCCGCGCGTTGCGTCGCGCGCGCTGCACGTCCTGCATGAGCTGCTCGTTGAGATAGCGGCGGTTGAAGATCCCGACCAGCGGATCGGTGATCGAGAGCTGCTGGATGCGGGCATTCGCCTCGCGCAACGACTGCTCGAGCCGCACGATGCGCTGGCCCGCCTTGAGCCTGGCGAGCAGCTCCGCCTCGTTCGCCGGCTTGCGGATGTAGTCGTCGGCGCCCGCCTCGAGGCCCGCCACCAGGCTCTCGGTAGAGCCGTGACCCGTGAGCAGGAGCACGTATAGATAGCCCGGCAGCGGAGCCTCGCGCACCCGCCGGCAGAGCGTCACGCCGTCCATCCCGGGCATGTCCCAGTCGGTCACCAGCAGCTGAAAGCGCCCGCTCGCGATCTTGCGCAGCGCCTCCTCGCCATCGCTCGCGGTCTCGACCGCATAACCGGCGCGCACCAGCTGGCGCTGAATGAGCAGCAGCTGCGTCGGCTCGTCCTCGACGAGCAGCAGCTGCAGAGGTGACTCCGAGCTCATGCGGCTCGCCCCCTGGCGCTCATGCCACGCGCGCCTCCACGAACCCCGCGCACTCCTCGATCGCGGCATGGATCTGGCTCACGAACTCCTCGAGCTCCGTCACCGGCTTGGTGGCGGCGCCGCGCTCGAGCGCCGCCGCGAGATCTCCCACGCGCAGCGCGCAGACGCTGTGACTGCCGCCCTTGAGCTTGTGGGCGAGGTTGGCGAGCAGCGCGCGATCAGCACTGCCGACCGCCCGGCGCAGCTCCTCGAGGATCCTGCCGCTGCTGGCGAGGAAGGTCTGGCACAGCGCCTGGATGAACTGCTGATCGTCGCCGACGATCACGCGCAGCCGCCCGAGATCGATCGGCTGTGCGGGTGCGCGCCCGATGGGACGTACCGCGCCGGCCACGACGCTGCTCGTGCCGCCGAGGTGCCGCGCCAGCGTCTCGGCGAGGCGTGAGGGCTCGAGCGGCTTGGTGAGCAGGGCGTCCATGCCGGCCTCCATGCAGCGCTCGAGCTCATCGGTCATCGCGCTGGCCGTGAGCGCAATGATCGGCGTGCGCCGGCTCGGATCCTCCTGCCGGCGGATCTCGCGCGTCGCGGTGAGGCCGTCCATGACCGGCATCTGCACATCCATCAGAATCAAGTCGTAGCGCGTGCGCGCGCAGAACTCGAGCGCCCGCTGGCCGTTCTCGGCGATCTCGACTTCGCAGCCGAGGCGCTCGAGAAAGCGCCCCGTCACCTGCTGATTGACCGCGTTGTCCTCGACCACCAGCACGCGGCCGGAATAGGCGGCGGTCGCGGAGTCGAGCAGCAGCGAGCTGCGCGTGATCAGGCGTGGGACGTCCGGGCTGGTGGCGCTCGGGTCCACCGCGAGCACCCGCTCGATGCACGCGCGCAGCTCGCGCCCGCGCACCGGCTTGGTGAGATAGCCCGCGAACCCGAGATCGACCAGACGCTGCGCGTTGCCCTGCCGGTCGAGCGAGGTGAGCATCACCAGCTGCGTGTCGACGAGCTCGGGCAGGCAGCGTACACGTGTGGCCAGTTGACCGCCGTCACATCCAGGCATTTGATCGTCGGCGATCACCAGGTCGAAGCGCTCGCTGCGCTGGGCCGCCTCGACCAGCTTGGCGATCGCCTCGTCGGTGCTGCCCACGGTCTCGACCGTGTAGCCCACCGGGCGAAGCTGGCCACAGAGCACCCGGCGGTTCGTCTGGTTGTCATCGACCACCAGCACGCGCCGCCCGTGGGGGCTGAAGGACCCCGCCGCCACGCTGCTCACCGCGCCCTCGACGAGCTGACACGGCAGCGTGAAGGAGAACACCGAGCCTTGCCCGAGCGTGCTCGCCACGCCGATCTGCCCGCCCATGACCTCGACCAGGCGCTTGACGATCGACAGACCCAGACCCGTGCCGCCGTAGTGACGCGTGATCGAGGCATCCGCCTGCACGAAGGGTTGGAACAGTCGGCCCAGCGCCTCGGGCGACATACCCGAGCCCGAGTCGCTCACCTCGAAGGTGAGCAGCACGCGACCCGCCTGCACGCCCACCACGAGCACCTCGATCACGATCTCGCCGCGCTGGGTGAACTTGACGGCGTTGCCCACGAGATTGGTGAGGATCTGGCGCAGTCGGTGCGGATCCCCGAGCACCAGGTCCGGAATGGTCGGGTCGACGTTGACGATGAACTCGAGGTTCTTGCTGGCCGCCTGCACGGCCATCATCGTGCCCACGTCCTCCACGCACTCGCGCACGTCCATCTCGACACACTCGATGTCGAGCTTGCCGGCCTCGATCTTCGAGAAATCGAGAATGTCGTTGAGGATGCCGAGGAGCGAGGTGGCGCTGCTTCTGATGGTCTCGGCGAATTCGCGCTGTGCGGCCTCGAGGCGCGTGTCGAGCAGCAGCTCGGTCATGCCGAGCACACCGTTCATCGGCGTGCGGATCTCGTGGCTCATATTGGCGAGGAAGTCGCTCTTGGCGCGATTGGCGGCGGCCGCCGCCTCCTTCGCCGCCACCAGCGCGCTCTCGGCCTCGCGCTGCGGGGTCACGTCCTGGATCGAGCCCGAGAAGCGCACGGGGCGGCCCGCACCGTCGCGCTCGCACAGGCCGCGCTCGCGGAACCAGCGCCATTCTCCGCCGCGCGTGGGCAGCTGATAGAGCACCTCGTACGGCACGTCCTGGTCGAAGTGCCGCTGCATCGCCGCCTCCACGTCCTCGCGGTCGACGCCCGTCAAGAGCTCGTGCAGATTGGCGGGCAGTGCCTCATCGGGGGAGTAGCCGAGCATCTCGCGCACGCGCGGGGAGTACCACACACGCGGCTCGGTGAGCACGTGCTCGAAGAAGCCGTCGGAGCTGCCGCGGATCGCGCGCTCGACGCGTTGCTCGGCCTCGATGCGTGCCGCCTGCAGCTTGCGCAGCTCCTCCTGCGCGAGCCGCTCCTCGTGGACATCCACCAGTGAGCCGGCGAGGCTCGCGAGCCGCCCGAGCTCATCGCGCTCCACGCCGCCTCGCGAGCGGTACCAGCGCCACTCGCCGCTCGAGCGGCGCATGCGCAGCTGCAGGTCGTAGGGCGCGCCGTCGCCGATGTGGCGCTCGAAGGCGACGGCCATGCGTTCCTGATCCTCGGGGTGGATGCGCTCGCGAAAGCTCGCGACGGGCATGCGCGTGTCGTGCGTGGGATAGCCGAGCAGCTCCTCGTGGGTGCCCGAGCACCACACCGTCTCCGTCCCGAAGTCGTACTCCCAGTGCCCTTCCGAGCTCGAGCGCGAGGCGCGCGCCAGGCGCAGCTGCGTCTCGTACTGCTCGGTCACGTCCTGCAGAGCGCCCGAGAGACGCGTGGTGACCCCGTTGGTGCGCTCGGCCACGCCCATGTTGCGCACCCAGCGGCGCCGCCCGGTCGCGCTGATGAACGGTACCGTGTGATCGAAGGACTCGCCGTGCTCGATGGCCGCCTTCAGTGCCTGCTCGATGAGCGGGCGCGCCTCCGGCGCGTAGCATTCCATCGCGCTCGTCAAGTCGAGCGCCGTGGAGGGCTCGATCTCGTGGATGCGGTAGGCCTCCTGCGACCAGATCGGCGTCATGGTGGCGAGGTCGATCTCCCAGCCGCCGATGCGCGCCATCGCGGCGACGGTGTCGAGCAGGCGCTGACCGCGGCGCAGCTGCGCCTCCGCCGTCTCGGTGCGCCACAGGGATACCTTCAGCGCCGCGTTGCTGCGCCGAGCTTCCGCGGCCTGCGCCTGCGCGCGCGCCTGCGCCTCGGTCGTGCGCTTCTGCCATGCGCCGAGCGTTGCGATGCTCCAGAGCGCGAGCAACGCCAGCGCCGGCTCCAGGAGCGTGTCGGAGGGCGCTGTGCGGTGGGGCAACGCCGCGTGTATCGCGACGAGTGTGCTGCACAGCATCGCCGCCCCCCAGGTGGCGCGCTCGCGCGGCGCACGCAGGCTGAGGAGCACCACGAGCAGATAGCCGGCATCTGCCCCCGCCCCGAGCGGCAGACGCGAGTCGAGGAGGCAGATGCCAAGCGCAAGGACCGCGAGCCACGCCGGATGCACACGCGCGACGGCGCGCAGCCGCTTCGAGTCGAATGCGGTGAGCGTGCGGTCGGCCTTCTGTGCGGCGCCGCGGCAGCGCAAGTGGGAGCGCTGCGCGCCGCAAGCGCGCGGCGAGGCAGTTTTCATGGACTTTCGCCGTGCGTTCACGAACGTACTGCTGCGCCTCGCGTCGTAGAGCCCGCAGGCGCCGTCCGGCACAGGTGACGCCTTCTTGCATAATGCAAAATGCGGCGCCGCGGCGTCCGAGTGATGCGTCACAGAGGTGCCGTGGCACAATGCGTGCGCAATGCCCGAGCGCACCAGAGGTTATGCCCACCGGATCGATGTGGCGAGCGCCCCCGCGCTGGTGTGGGGCGCGCTCACGACCACCGCGCATCTGCGCACCTGGTGCTCCCCGGTCGCCGAGATCCAACCGCGCGCCGGCGGGCTGTTCCGTGCAAATGTGGACCGCATCACGAAACTCGAGGCGCACATCGATGTCTTCGTGCCCGAGCGACGGCTGCGACTGGTCTATCTGCCGTGCGAGCAGCTGCCCGCGGCCGAATCGGCGCTGATCGATGACTTCATCCTCGAGGGATCCGAGCGCATCACCATCCTCAGGCTGCTCGGCTCGGGCATTCCCGCCCGGGCCGACTGGGATGCGCCGTTCATGCGCTTGCGCGTGGGCTGGGAGCGTGCCATGACGCGCCTCAAGGACCTGCTCGATGCGCAGCGCAAAGGAGGGGCCACGCCATGACGGGGTTCGTGCTGCGCGCGGTGATCGCGGCACTGGGGCTATGGCTCGCCGCGGACTGGGTGCACGGCGTGCGTATCGACAGCGCGGCGACGCTCGTGCTCGCAGGATTTCTGCTCGGCATCATGAACGCGGTGGTGCGACCCGTCCTGGTCATCCTCACTTTGCCGCTCACGCTCGTGACGCTCGGCTTCTTCCTGCTCGTCGTGAACGCCCTGATGGTGCTGCTCGTGGCGCTGCTGCTGCCGGGCTTTCACGTGAGCGGCTTCTGGCCGGCCTTCTTCACCGCGCTCATCGTCAGCTTCACCGGCTGGGTGAGCTCCTGGCTGATCGGCCCGCGCGGCCGCGTCGAGCTGATCGTGCGCCGCAGACCTTAGGGTCGCTCCAACGCGTCGGCGATGTCCTGCAGCATGCCGCGGTCATCGGGTCGCGTGGGCGGCGGATAGCGGCGCAGTACCTTGCCTTCGCGGCTCACCAGGAACTTCTCGAAGTTCCAGCTGATGTCGCCCGCGATGCCCGTCTCGGGCGAGGTGAGATAGCGATACACCGCATGGCGCGTGGGGCCGTTCACGTCGAGCTTCGCGCTCAGGGGGAAGCTGACACCGTAGGTCGTGCTGCAGAACTCCCGGATCTGCTCGGGGGTGCCCGGCTCCTGAGCGCCGAACTGGTTGCACGGAAAGCCGATCACCGTGAACCCTTCAGCGGCGATCTCCCGTTGCAGCTGCTCGAGGCCCGTATACTGCGGCGTCAGTCCGCAGCGGCTCGCCACGTTGACCGCCAGCGTCACCTTGCCGCGCGCGCGCTCGAGCAGGTTCGCGGAGCCATCGAGTGCATCGACCGCAATGTCATAGAAGCTGGTCATGGCGGATCTCCTGTGGCAGGCGCGCGCTCACGAGCGCGGCCCCAGCGCCTGCTCGAGGACGCTCGTCAGGGGTTTGAGGAAGAAGGCATCGGCGGGCATCAGCTGCGCGCGCACGCCGTGGCTTGCGAGCGTGTCGGCGACGACGGGTCCCACGGCGGCCACCAGGGTGCGCGACAGCGCGCGGGTCACGGCGTCGGCCGGGGCGACGGCGAAGAGGCGCTGCACCTGCGGCGTGCTGGTGAAGGCGATGGCGTCGACCTTGCCGCCGGCGAGCTGCTCGAGGAGCTGGGCGACCGCGGCATCCTCCGCCGCATCGGCATACACATAGGGCGCGACCGGCAAGGGCTGTGCCCCCGCGGCGACCAGGAACTCGATCAATTTGACGTTGGGCTCGGTGCCGTAGAGCTGCACCCCGATCCGGCGCCCGGCCAAAGGCAGCTCCGCGAGCGCGGCGATCACGCCAGCGGTCGTGGGTGCCGGGGCTGCGAGGTCCGATTGCAGCCCGAGCGAGCGCAGCGCCCGCGCGGGCTTGGGCCCGCGGGTGATCTTGCGCACGCGCGCGAGCGCCGAGCGAAAGGGCTCCTCGAGCTCTGGTGCATGCGTGCGCAGGCACCCCAGAAGGCGCAGCAGCCCCTCTCCCGTGAGCAGAATGAGATCGTCGCAGCCGCCGGCGATGAAGTTGCGCAGCCAGGCGAGCACGGGCGCGGGATCGGGCGCATCGCGGATCGCGACCAGCGGGCAGCGCAATACGCGCGCGCCGCGGCGCTCCAGCAGACCCGCGAACACATCGAGCTCGCGCGTCTCGGGCACGGCGATCGTGCGGCCCTCGAGCGGCAGCGGGCTCACGCGCTTGCCATCCAGCGACGCACGGGCCGCGCAATGGCGAGCAGCACCGCGCCCGAGATCAGTCCCACCCACGCCATTTGCAGGAATTGCGCCGGCATGGCGGCGACGCTGCCGCTGCCGATCTCACCGCCGATCAACCCCGCGACCAGGTCGCCGATGGAGATGCTGAGCAGCCACACGCCCATCAACTGGCCCGCCAGGCGCGCCGGCGCGAGCTTGCTCACGTTGGAGAGTCCGATCGGTGAGAGGCACAGCTCCCCCGTGGTCTGCAGGAAGTAGGTCGCGACGAGCCAGCCGGGCGCCGCCTTGTGTCCGCTCCCGACCACGAGCTGCGCGGCCAGCATCATCAGCAGAAAGCTGCCGCCGAGCTGCAGCAGACCCAGACCGAGCTTGGTGGGTCCCGAGGGCTCGAGCTTGCGGCGCCCGAGCGCGACCCAGATCCAGGCAAAGACCGGCGCGAGCAGCAGCACGAACAGGGGCGCGATCGATTGATACCAGGTGACCGGGTGCAGCCCCGTCGC
The DNA here is from genome assembly GCA_035504015.1 of Steroidobacteraceae bacterium. Lineage (GTDB taxonomy): Bacteria > Pseudomonadota > Gammaproteobacteria > Steroidobacterales > Steroidobacteraceae > JASHUC01. The sequence continues at coordinate 18,531 of DATJSR010000018.1, read as the reverse complement.
AAAGAAGCGCCCGAAGAGCGAGCGATCGGTCTGATCGCGCGCGAACAGGTTGAGCGTGGTGCCGGCCTGCTCATAGCCCGCCCAGAAGATGGCGGCGCTGACGAAGAACAGCACGATCACTGCCACATGGCGCCGCTCGGCGACGGTCAGGCGACCGAGCAGGAGCACGGCGGCGAAGAAGCCCACCGCTATCAGCGCCAGCACCCACTCCATCTTCTGTGCGAGACGGCGCGGGTCGATGCTCCACCACCCGGCGGCGGCGCCTGCGGCAAGCAGCCCGAGCAATGCCACTCCGACGAACAGCAGCACGCGGCTGCGGCGCCGCTCGGCAGCGCTCGACGCAGCCGGGAGAAGGCCCGCATCGCCCAGCCATCCCTTCGTGAGCCGGTACTGCGCCAGTCCCAGCAGCATGGCGCAGCCCGCCGCCGCAAAGCCCCAGCGATAGCCGACCTCCTCGGCCAGCGTGCCGGCCACGAAGGGTGCGAGGAAGGCGCCGAGATTGATGCCCAGATAGAAGATCGAGAAGCCGGCATCGCGCCGCGAGTCGCTCGCCCCCTGGTAGAGCTGTCCGACGATGACGGTGCTGTTGGTCTTGAGCAGACCCGTGCCGAGCGCGATGACCGCGAGCCCGCCATAGAAGAGCGCCAGCCCGGCGGGGATGGCGAGCATCAGATTGCCGATGCAGATGAGCGCGCCCCCCCAGAGGACGGCGTGGCGCTGTCCGAGCAGGCGGTCCGCCAGCCAGCCCCCGGGCAGGGAGCACAGGTAGGCCCCGGAAGTGAACAGCCCGTACACGGCGCCGGCGGTCTGCGTATCGAGCCCGAGACCGCGCTTCGCCACCGCGGCCGTCATGAACAGGATGAGGAAGGCACGCATCCCGTAGTACGAGAAGCGCTCCCACATCTCGATGAAGAACAGCGTCGACAATCCGAGCGGGTGTCCGAGGAACGAGCGTGCCTGCGGAGCCGTCTCCGGCAGCGCGGCCGAGCTGGGGGAGATGGATGCTGGTCTATTCATTGGCCGGGAGCGGTTTGTGCCGATAGAATCAGCCCGCCTTGGCCGCCTCTTGCTCGTGCTCGCGGCGCATCTTGAGCATGATGCGCGCCATGATGAGCCCGCCCTCGTAGAGCCCGTACATCGGCACCGCCATGATCGTCATCGAGATCGCATCGGGCGGCGTCAGGATGGCGGCGATGCAGAAGATGCCGATCAGCACGTAGCCGCGATTCGACTTGAGCTTCTCCAGGCTGACGAGTCCCGTGATCACCAGCAATACCACCGCGATCGGCACCTCGAAGGCGACGCCGAAGGCGAAGAACATCGTCAGCACGAAGTCCAGATAGTTGGTGATGTCGGTCATCATGGTGACGCCGACCGGTGTCGTCTTGGCGAAGAACTGGAACATCACGGGGAACACGAATTTGTAGGCGAACGCCATCCCCGTGTAGAAGAGCACGACCGAGGAGACGAGCAGCGGCACCGCGAAGCGTCGCTCGTGCCGGTACAGGCCCGGCGCGACGAAGGCCCAGATCTGATAAAGGATGAACGGCATCGCGGCGAAGATCGCCACGAACATCGACAGCTTGAACGGCGTCATGAAGGGCGACATCACACCGGTGGCGATGAGCTTCGTGCCGGGCGGCAGCTTGTGCAGGATCGGCTGCGCCACGAAATTGAAGAGCGCATTCTGGTAGTAGGCGCACGGGATGAGCGCGATCACCCAGGCGACGGCCGCGCGCATCAGCCGCGTGCGCAGCTCGAGCAGATGCGAGATCAGCGTGCCCTCGGCCAGCTTCTCCTCGGGCTCCTCACTCATGGTCTGAACCGTTGCCGAGGCGACGCGCCTCGCCCGGCTCGGCCGCGCTCTTCGATGGCGCAGTCAGGGAGGGGTTTGCGGTTGGGGCCGTGGTCGCCGGCGCGGCTGCCACCGGATGGGTCTCGGGCGGCGAGTGCGCGGCGGCGCTCTCGAGCCAGCCGACCCCCGGGCCTGCATACAGCACGGTCTCCGGTGACACCGTCTGATCGTGCGTGTAAGCGGCAGGCTCGGTCGATGCGGGGGTCGCGGAGCTAGAGGACGACGTGGGGGACGACGCAGACGTGGAAGCAGACGTGGACGCAGACGTGGACGCAGACGTGGAGGCGGATGTCGCCGCGGGCATTGCATCCATGCCCGGGTCCGTCCACAAGGCGCTGTGGGTCGAGCTGGTCTCGAACTTGGCGGAAGTCCCCGGAGCGCGCGCGGCCGCTGGTGTGCGTGCCTCCTGTAGTGCCGCCGTCGGTGCCGCGGCCGCGGAGGCCGCATCCGTGGAGGCCGCATCCGCTGCCTCAGGGCTCGCCTCGTGGCTCTGCGTCGTGAGCGGCTCGGTAGCCGAAGAGTCCGGTATCCCGGGCGCAGCGGGATCGAAGGCCGGCGGCATGGGGGGCGGTGGGGACGGCGGTGCCGTGGGCTTGCGCGTATCGAGAGCGCTCTCGACGCTCTGCACTTCCTGCTCGAGCTGCTCGCGGAACTGGCGCGCCATCAGGCGCGCACGGCCCAGCCAGCGGCCCAACTGCGCGGCCACGCCCGGCAGCTTCTTCGGGCCGAGCACCACGAGTGCCAGACCGAAGATGATGATGACCTCGGGGAAGTCGATGCCCAACATCCTGACAACACGAGCGGCAAGGGCGCCCGAACGCGCGCCTCGGCCTCAGGTGCCCTCGGGTCCGGTGCGCGGCGGCGCGGTGGTCTCCGGAAACTCCGCGTCGGGCCGCTCCGGATGGGCATCACGGGTGCGCGTCGCGCGCGCATCGGTGCCCGCCAGTCCCTGGCGGAAGCCCTTCACGGCGCTGCCGAGATCGGAGCCGATCGTCCGCAGCTTCTTGGTGCCGAAGACGATCAGCACGACGAGCAGAATGACCAGCAGGTCGCGCATCGGACGCTATGTAACCCCCGCACATGCGGGTCCTAGGGCCATGATAGGACAAAACGATAGCGTGGGTCCGGAAAGTTCCGTGATGTTTTTCATGGGCTTGCGCTTTCGCGGCGCCATCGCAGCGCAGGTGCAGCGTCAGGCGCAGTCAGCTCTCGCGGGAGGTCGTGGACAGCCAGAAGGTGACCGGCCCGTCGTTGACCAGCGAGACCCTCATGTGGGCACGGAACTCACCCGTTGCCACGGTCGGGTGGCGCGCTCGCGCGAGGCTCACCAGCTGCTCGAAGAGCTCTCGCGCCAGCTCGGGCGCCGCGGCCGTGGTAAAGCCCGCTCGCGTTCCGGTGCGGGTATCCGCCGCGAGGGTGAACTGCGATACCAGCAGCAAGCCACCGCCGGTATCCTTGAGCGAGAGGTTCATGCGTCCGTCGCCATCCGGGAAGACCCGGTAGGTGAGCACCCGCTCGAGCAGGCGTTCGGCGCTTGCGGCATCGTCCAGGCGCTGCACGCCGATGAGGGCGAGGAGGCCGGGGCCGATCTCACCGATCGTGCGCCCCTCCACCGTCACCCGCGCCTCCGTGACCCGCTGGATGAGCGCGATCATGGGGAGCCCGCCGCCCCCGCGAGTGGTAAACGGCGGCGTGAATCCTTAAGATTCGGGGCCATTTTTGTCGGCGGGTCGAGAAATCACATGGGGTCGAGCATGCGCTTGAGTGTTCTGTCGCTGACGCTCGCCTGCGCAGCTCTCGCGAGCGCCGCGGCGCAAGCGCAGAGCGCGCCGCCGCTCAAGGGCAACGCGGAGCATGGCAAGGAGATCTCCTACACCTGTCTCGGATGCCATGGCATCAAGGGCTACCGCAACGCGTACCCCAACTACAGCGTGCCCAAGCTCGAGGGCCAGCATCCGGAGTACCTCGTGCTCGCGCTGCAAGAGTATCGCAGCGGCGAGCGCTCGCACACGACCATGCACGCGCAGGCCTCCGAGCTCTCCAATCAGGACATGGCGGACATCGCGGCGTATTTCGCGGGCAAGCCCCTCGAGGCGAGCGCGGCGTCGGCGACCGGGCACACACCACCGGCCGCCGCTGCGGTCTGCGTGGCGTGCCACGGCGCCAACGGCATCGGCATCGTGGCGCAGTATCCGACGCTCGCCGGCCAGCATCCGGACTACCTCGCGCGAGCGCTGCTCGAATACAAGACCGGCGGGCGCAAGAACCCGGTGATGGCGGGCATGGCCGCGCAAGTCAAGGACAGCGACATCGATACCATCACGGAGTACTACGGCTCCCTGCAGCCCTCGCTGCACACGCTCGAGCGGCCGGTCTTCGCCTTCAGCCATTAGCCCGGCTAAGGCTTCTGCCAGCGCTGCAGGAACTGCGCGGCCGCGCTGCAAAGGGCCAAGCGGTCCGCCGGCTCCCGGAACTGCGGATCGGCATTGCGCGCGCCGAGGTACCATACCTGAGTGCCGTTCTGGCGCACCCGCGCGATCAGCTGCTGCACCTCCGGGGCGGGCACGCCCACGTCGGCGCCCTGCACGACGAGCAGCGGATGGCGGATCGCACGCGCATTGGCGACGGGCGAGATGCGCTCGAGGTACTCGCGCATCTTCGGGTCGCGCTCATCGCCGAACTCCGCGCGCTGCAGCTCCACGCTCTGCGGGGCCATGTGCTGCAGGTAGCGCACGAAGTCCGTGATGCCGATGACATCGATGCCGCCGCGCAGCCGATCGTTGTAGGCGGCGAGCGAGGCGAGCGCCAGATAGCCGCCGTAGTCCTCGCCGCTCACGAGCACCCGGTTGCGATCCAGATCGGGCTGCAGGCCGATCCACACGAGCAGGCTGCCGATGTCCCGCAGCGCATCGGTGCGCAGCATGCCGTCATCGAGCTGCAAAAAGCTGCGGCCATAGCCTGCCGAGCCGCGCACGTTCGGCGCGATCACCACATAGCCGAGCTCGTTCACCAGGAACTGCACGAACGGGTCGAAGCCCGGCCGGTACTGCGCATCCGGGCCACCGTGAATGTCGATGAGCACCGGGTGCGGCCCCGGCGTCCGCGGCGCATAGACGAAGGCCGCGATCGTGCGTGCAGCGCCCCCGACACGGTCCCACGTCGGATAGCGCACGAGCCGGGCCGGGACGAAGCCTGCCGGATCGACGGCGCCTGCCTCGCTGCGCGTCCAGCGCACCACGGCCGCATGCTCGAGGTCGTAGACGTAGACATCGCGCGGTGACTGCGCGCTCTCGACCGAGAGGGCAAGCCGGCGCCCGGTGCGATCGAAGCGCACCGTGCTGATCTCGCCGTCGGGCAGCCCAGGCGGGGCCAGCTCGAGCCGCTGCAGCGTGTCGAGCACGGTGAGACGGCTGCGCCCATCCTCATCGACGACGTACGCGAGATAGCGCCCGTCGACGCTCACATCGAACTCATCCACGTCCCAGGGGATCGTGGCCGTGAGATCGCTCGTCTGGTGCGTGAGCAGATCGAGGCGGTGCAGCTGCGCGAACTCCGAGCCGGCGCCGGAGACCACGTAGAGACCGCGGCCATCGGGCGCGAAACGCGCGGCGCGAACGTCCGTGAGCTTGCCGCTCGGATCGACGGGCGCCGTGCTGCCGCTCGCTACGTCCGCGATGAAGAGGGTACCCGTGCCTCGGCCCGGCGCCGCGAGCAGCAGCAGGTGCCGGCCGTCCGCGGACCAGTCGAGCGGGTACCACGGGCTGGCATGGCCTGCGACGATCAGCCGCGGCGCGGTGCCTGCGGCGATGTCGACGGTGTAGATGTCGTAGCTCGCCCCATCGCGATCGGTGCCGAAGAAGGCGAGGTGCCGTCCGTCGCGCGACCACACCAGATGCCCGTGACGAGCCGTGCCGCGAGTGAGCTCGCGCACGCTGCGATCGCCCAGGCGGTAGTAGTACACCTGCGCGTGCGCATCGCCGGCGGGATCCTCGAGGAAGGCGAACCCGTCCGCTCCCGCAACCGGTGGCACGGCGGCCGCGCTCACCGGCTGCGACGACCACGTGAGCTGCTCGCGCATGCCGAGCGGGGCTGCGACCCGGTGCACCTGGAGCGTGTCGCCGAGGCGCGTGGCGATCAGCATCCCGCCATCGGGGAGCCAGTCGAGGAAGCTGGCCGAGCGCGCCGCCAGGTAATCGGCCAGGCGCGCCTCGAGCGCCGCGTCGGCTCCGGGCATGCCCTCGCGCACCAGAGCGTCGGGCGCTCGATAGAGCGCGGGCAGCTGTGCCTGCGCCGCACAGAGGCAGCTGAGCGCGAGGGCAGCGCCGGCGCGCCGCGCGAGCCGCAAACCGTTCATGAAGGGGAGTGTCGGGGACAAGGCTGACCGCTCCTGCTATGGTGCCTCAATCGTGGAGCCACGTCTCACTCAGCATCCTGACGGCATCACGGCCGTCGATACCGAGTACATCCGGCCGGGGCTCGCGGCCGCGCACATTCTGCAGCATGCGAACCGTGCTGCGTTCATCGACGTCGGCACCAACCATTCCGTTCCCTATCTGCTCGCTGCGCTCGAGGTGCTGGGGATCGCGCGCGATGCCGTGGATCTGGTGCTGCTCACGCACGTGCACCTCGATCACGCCGGCGGTGCGGGCGCACTGCTGCAGGCGCTGCCCGCGGCGCGCGTGATAGTGCACCCGCGGGGCGCGGCTCACCTGACCGACCCTGCCAAGCTGATCGCGGCCTCGATCGCCGTGTACGGCGAGACGCTCTATCGAGCGCTCTACGGCGAGCTCGTGCCGGTCCCGCGCGAGCGGCTGCACTTGATGCACGATGGCGAGCGCCTCACGCTCGCGGGGCGTACGCTCGAGCTGATCGATACCCCGGGGCATGCGCTGCACCACTACTGCATCCTCGACCGGGATTACCGCAACGCCTTCACCGGGGACACCTTCGGGATCTCCTACCGCGAGCTCGACACGGCGGCCGGCGCCTTCATCGCGCCGACGACCACGCCGACGCAGTTCGATCCGGAGCAGCTGGTGCGCTCCATCGACCGGGTGCTCTCGTACGCCCCGCAGGCGGTCTACCTCATGCATTACAGCCGGGTCACGGGTGTGCCGCGGCTCGGTGAGTCGCTCAAGGAGCAGGTGCGCGCGCTGGCAGCGCTGGCGCGCCGCTACGCGGCCGCGCCCGACCGCGCGGCTCTTCTGCGCGCCGGCATGCGCGAGCTGTGGTTCGCGCAGGCGCGCAGCCACGGCCTCACGCTCTCCGACGCACAGCTCGAGGAGGTCCTCGGCAAGGATCTCGACCTCAATGTCGCCGGCCTCATCGCCTGGCTCGACCGGGGTGCCAGAACCGCAGGCGCATCGCTAAAATAGTCGGCCCAGCTCGCCGCGCAGCCGCGCGCGGCCGCGTCACGGAGCCTGCGATGTCCACACTGACCCCCGGCGAGCGCCTGCGCGCCGCTCTCGAGGCGGAGCGGCCGCTGCAGATGGTGGGCACCATCAACGCCTACAGCGCGCTCCTGGCACGCACGGCGGGCTTTCGCGCGCTGTACGTGTCGGGCGCTGGCGTCGCCAACGCATCGTTCGGGATGCCCGACCTCGGCATCACCTCGCTCGGCGATGTCTGCGAGGACGTGCGGCGCATCACCGGCGCGAGCGATCTGCCGCTGCTCGTCGATGCGGACACGGGGTTCGGCGGCGCTTTCAATATCGCGCGCACCTGCCGCGAGCTCGCGCGCGCCGGTGCCGCCGGCCTGCATCTCGAGGATCAGGTGCAGGCCAAGCGCTGCGGCCACCGCCCCGGCAAGGCGCTGGTGCCGCCCGAGGAGATGATCGATCGGCTGAAGGCTGCCGTGGACGCGCGCTCGGATGCGAGCTTCGTGCTCATGGCGCGCACGGATGCACATGCGGTCGAGGGCCAGCAGGCCGCGCTCGAGCGCGCCCAGCGCTACGTCGCCGCCGGAGCGGACATGATCTTCGCCGAGGCGCTCACCACGCTCGAGGAGTATCGCGAATTCACGGCCGCCGTGCGCGTGCCGGTGCTCGCCAACCTCACCGAATTCGGGCGCACGCCGTACTTCAGCGTGGCCGAGCTCGCGGCGGCCGGGGTGCGCCTGGTGCTCTATCCGCTGTCGGCGTTTCGCGCCATGAGCCGCGCGGCATTGGAGGTCTACGAGACCATCCGCCGCGACGGCACGCAGCGCGCCGCGGTGCCTCGCATGCAGACGCGCGAGGAACTCTATGCCGTGCTCGGCTATCACGCCTATGAGGAGCGCCTGGACCGGCTGTTCGGGCGCGAGCCGCCATCGAGGTGATCCATGAACGAGACCGCCAGCTCCACGTTCAAGCCCAAGAAATCCGTCGCGCTCTCGGGCGTCACTGCCGGCAACACCGCGCTGTGCAGCGTCGGCCGCACGGGCAACGATCTGCATTATCGAGGCTACGACATCCTCGAGGTTGCCGAGGCGGCCGAATTCGAGGAGATCGCCTACCTCCTGATCCATGGTGAGCTGCCCGATGCCGCACGGCTCAGCGCCTACAAGGCCAAGCTCAAAGAGCTGCGCGGGCTTCCCGCGGTGGTGCGCGCCGCACTGGAGGCACTGCCCCCCGCCACGCATCCCATGGACGTGCTGCGCACCGGTGTTTCGACGCTCGGCTGCCTGCTGCCCGAGCGCGAGGATCACGCCGCCGCAGGCGCGCGCGACATCGCCGATCGGCTGATTGCGAGCCTCGGATCGATGCTCGCGTACTGGTATCACTACAGCCACTCGGGCCAGCGTATCTTCCTCGAGACCGACGATGAGTCGATCGGCGGGCACTTCCTGCACCTGCTGCACCGTCGCCCGCCCTCGGCGTCGTGGGTGCGCGCGATGCACACCTCGCTCATTCTCTATGCCGAGCACGAGTTCAATGCCTCGACCTTCACCGCGCGGGTGATTGCGGGCACGGGCGCGGATATCTACTCCTGCCTCGTCGGGGCGATCGGCGCACTGCGCGGCCCCAAGCACGGCGGGGCGAACGAGGTCGCGCTCGAGATCCAGCAGCGCTACGAGGATCCGGACTCGGCCGCGGCCGACATTCGCCGGCGAGTCGAGGCGCGAGAGGTGGTCATCGGCTTCGGCCATCCGGTGTATACGATCGCCGATCCGCGCAACCAGGTGATCAAGCAGGTGGCGCGGCGCCTGGCTCAGGAGCTGCGCGACCCGCGCCTGTTTGCGATCGCCGAGCGCATCGAGTCGACCATGGCGGACACGAAGAGGATGTTCCCCAATCTCGACTGGTTCTCGGCCGTGTCCTACCACCTGATGGGGGTGCCGACCGCCATGTTCACACCGCTCTTCGTGATCGCGCGCACCACGGGCTGGGCCGCGCACGTCATCGAGCAGCGCCAGGACGGCAAGATCATCCGACCCGCCGCCAACTATGTGGGGCCCGAGCCGCGGCGCTTCGTGCCGCTCGCCGAGCGGCGCTGAAGGCGGAGCCCGCAACGTGTCCTCGCACGATCAGCGCTCCGCGGTCCGTCCGGCACCCGACCCCGAGCTGGTGGCGATCGCCGAGTATGCCGCCGATGCCGCCATCCCGAGTGCGCTCGCGTACGAGACCGCCCGCTACGACCTCATGGACAGCCTCGCCTGCGCATGGCAGGCGCTGCAGTACCCCGCCTGCCGCCGCCTCATCGGACCGATCGTCCCGGGCGCGGTGATGGCGGGCGGGGCGCGCGTGCCCGGCACCTCCTACGAGCTCGATCCCGTACAGGCCGCGTTCTGCATCGGCACCAGCGTGCGCTGGCTCGATTTCAACGACACGTGGCTCGCCGCGGAATGGGGGCACCCTTCCGACAATCTCGGTGCCATCCTTGCGGTGGCGGACTACCGGTCGCGCCAGGCGCTGCTCACCGGCGGCAAGCCGCTCGCCGTGCGCGACGTGCTCACCGCCATGATCAAGGCACACGAGATCCAGGGTGTCCTCGCGCTGGAGAACAGCTTCAATCGGCTGGGGCTCGATCACGTGATCCTGGTGCGCATCGCCTCGACCGCCGTCGCCACGGCACTGCTCGGGGGCTCACGTGAGCAGATCGTCGATGCGCTCTCGAACGCCTGGATCGACGGGGCGGCGCTGCGTACCTATCGGCACGCCCCGAACACCGGCTCGCGCAAGAGCTGGGCCGCGGGGGATGCCACCGCCCGCGCCGTGCGGCTGGCGCTGCTCGCGATCGGCGGCGAGATGGGCTACCCCTCCGCGCTCAGTGCGCCGCGCTGGGGATTCCAGGACGTGGTGCTCAAGGGCCAGAGGGTCGCCATCCCGCAGCGCTTCGGCAGCTATGTCATGGAGAACGTGCTCTTCAAGATCTCCTACCCGGCGGAGTTTCACGCGCAGACGGCAGTGGAGTGCGCCATGGCGCTTCATCCGCAGGTGAAGGAGCGCCTCGGGCAGATCGAGCGCGTCGTCATCGAGACCCAGGAGCCGGGGCTGCGCATCATCGACAAGACCGGCCCGCTCGCGAACCCCGCCGACCGCGATCACTGCATCCAGTACATGGTGGCGGTGCCGCTTCTCTTCGGTCGCCTCAGCGCTCAGGACTACGAGGACGGCGTCGCGGCCGATCCGCGCATCGACGCGCTGCGACAGCGAATGCAGGTGCGCGAGAACCCGGAGTTCACGCGCGACTATTACGATCCTCAGAAGCGCTACATCGGCAATGCCGTGCAGGTGTTCTTCCGCGACGGCTCGGCGAGCGAGCGTGTGCGGATCGACTACCCGGTGGGGCATCGCAAGCGGCGCGCCGAAGGTGTGCCGCTGCTCACCGCCAAGTTCCACGCCGCCGTGAGCGCGCATTACCCTGCGCGGCAGGCGGCGCGCATCGGGCAGCTGTTCGCGGAGATCCCTCAGCTCGAGGCGCTGCCGGTGAATGAGCTCCTGGCCGCGCTCGTGGCCAATGGTGCCGGCCGAGCCCCCACCTGAGCGGCGCAGCGGCGCGGGGGGTCCTGCGCCGCTGCAGGCGGCGCACAGTCGCGCCGGCGAGCCTGCACGGCTCATCGAGGGTGCACGCCGGCTCGGCTGTGTGCTCACGGGCGATTCAGCCGACAGGCTGCTGAGGCTGCTCGATGAGCTCACCCGCTGGGGCCGTGCCTACAACCTCACGTCCATTCACGATCGCGAGGAGCTCATCACCCATCACCTGCTCGACAGCCTCTCCGTCCACCCGTACCTGCGCGGTGAACGGATCGCCGATGTGGGTACCGGCGCAGGCTTTCCCGGGCTGCCCCTCGCCATCGCGGCGCCGCAGCGCGCCTTCACACTGATCGATGCCAGCCAGAAGAAGCTGCGCTTCGTGAGCCATGCAGCCCGGCTGCTGGGGCTCGACAACGTCAAGACGCTGCACGGGCGTGTCGAGCGGCTGCACCTGTCACCGCCTTGCGACACCGTGGTGGCGCGGGCCTTTGCCCCGCTCGGGGAGCTCCTCGAGCGCATTCAAGGCCTTTGCGGCGTCGGCGGCCGCGTGGTGGCCATGAAGGGGCGTCTGCATGCGGCCGAGCTCGCCGAGGTCACCGGCCCCTGGCAGGTGATCGAGTCCCCTGCGCTGCAGATTCCCGGGCTCGGGGAGGCTCGCCACCTGGTCGTGCTCGAGCGTCGCGAGCGGTAGACTCACGCCCATGAAGCGCGTCATCGCGATCGCCAATCAGAAGGGCGGTGTCGGCAAGACGACCACGGCGGTCAATCTCGCCGCATCGCTGAGCGCTACCCGCCGCCGCGTACTGCTCGTCGACCTCGATCCGCAGGGCAACGCCACCATGGGCTGCGGCATCGACAAGACCCAGCTGGCGCGCGGGGCCTGCGAGGTGCTGCTGGGTGAGGCGGATATGGCGAGTGCGCTGGTTCCGGTCGAGCCCGCGGGCTTTCAACTGCTCGCGGCCAACCAGGATCTGACGGCCGCCGAGGTGCGGCTGCTCACGATGATCACCGCTCGCGAGCTCAAGCTGCGCAACGCACTCAAGCCCGTGCGCGAGAGCTTCGAGGTGATCCTCATCGACTGTCCGCCCGCGCTCAACATGCTCACCGTCAATGCGCTCGTTGCCGCGGACAGCGTGCTGATTCCCATGCAGTGCGAGTACTACGCGCTCGAGGGGCTCTCGGCGCTGCTGTCGACGATCGAGCAGATCCGGGCCACGGTGAATCCGCAGCTCGAGATCGAAGGCGTACTGCGCACCATGTTCGATCCGCGGAACAACCTCGCGAACGAGGTGAGCGCGCAACTGCTCATGCACTTCGACGACAAGGTGTTCCGCACCATCATTCCACGCAACATCCGTCTCGCGGAGGCGCCCTCGTTCGGCCGTCCCGTGCTCTTTCACGACAAGGAGTCGCGCGGCGCGCTCGCCTACCTCGCGCTCGCAGGCGAGATGATCCGCCGGGAGGAGGAGCAGGCAGCCACGAGCCAGAGCGCGGCGCCGAGTCCCGCAGCCGGGGCCGGGGCGGGAACCGGCGAGACAGCCTCAGCGGCACGCGCCAACGCCATTACCGGCGCCGCGGCGAGCGGTACGGCCTCGACGGGCGGCCCCGAGGGCCGCAGCCGTCAGGCGGAGCACGGCGCTCCCGCGGTCGGCCCGGCAGGCCCCGAAATCATTTCCGAGCTCGCGCCGGCGAACATCGACCAGCTCCCCGGCGAGACCGCCCTGCTCTGATTAGCCGCAGCTCGCGTTCCGCGCTTACGGCTTTCTGAACAGCAGCATGAAGCGGTCGGTCAGCTTGCCGCGCATCTCGGGGGCGAAGAATGCCTTCTGCCGATCATCGGCCGGGTTGCGAAGCGCGTCACTTTCCTTGACGAGCCGGAATCCCGCCTCACGGAAGAGCTTCTTGGCGTAGTCCTCGTCGATGCGGTGGGGCCCCTCGCGATTCTTGGCGTAGCTGGCGCCGGTGCCCGGTGGGGCAGCGTGGTCCACGACGCCGACGAAGCCGCCCGGCTTCAGGGTCCGATACAGCTCGCGCAGCACCGCGGGCACGTTGGTCATGTAGAAGAGGTCGTGGAACATGAGGTTCATCACGGCTCCGTCCACCGAGCCGGGCGGCAATCCGAGATCGTCGAAGGGCCGGTCGAGCCGTACGACGTTGGGTAGGCGATCGTTCGCAAGACGCTGCTCGACCTGCTGGGCCGGGGCGATGCCACCCGGCCGTGCTGGCAGCTGATAGAAGGAAGCCGGGTTCTGCATGTACACCTTGCCGCTCGGCCCCACTACGCGCGCGAGCAGCTCGGCGGTGTTGCCGCCGGTTGCGTAATACTCGATCAGCCTCTGCCCGGGGTGAATGCCGAAGAACTGCAGCACGATCGCCGGGCGGCGCCCTTCGTCGCGCTGCTTGTCGGCCGCGGGACGGTCGGGGCTGTCGATCGCCGCGATGATGGCCGGATCGACCGGGGGTGCATCAGCGGCACGGCTCGATTCGGCTCCCGCGCTGGCGAGCAGCAGGCCGACGAGGGCAGCGATGAGTGCGGCGCTCGGGTAGGGCAGTATCCTCGTGAGCAAGCCGGGGATCCGCAAGCGATGGCGCAACGTCGACTCTCCCGTACGGCGGAGCCGAGAAGCCTAGGCTTGCCCGAGGCCGGCGGCAAGTGCGCTCAGAGGCTCACGAGCGCGTGCGGATCTTCGCTATCATCGGCCCTCATGCAGCAAAAGAAACCGAGCCTCGGCCGCGGCCTCGAGGCACTGATGGGCTCCGCGCTGACGCGGCCGCTCGGCTCCGCGCTCGCTGACTCGGGGGCGGCGCCAGCAGCCGAGGAGCTCGCGCACGTGCCGCTGGAGCGGCTGCAGCGCGGGCGCTACCAACCGCGCACCGACATGCGCGCGGAGTCGCTGCAAGAGCTCGCCGACTCCATCAGAGCCCAGGGAGTCGTGCAGCCGATCGTGGTGCGACCGCTCGAGAGCGCGCCGCTCGAGGCCCCGCGCTACGAGATCATCGCCGGGGAGCGACGCTGGCGCGCAGCGCAGATGGCGGGCCTCGCCGAGATACCGGCAGTCATCCGTCGCATCGGCGATGAGGCGGCCATCGTGGTCGCGCTCATCGAGAACATCCAGCGCGAGAACCTGAATCCGCTCGAGGAGGCGCGCGCGCTCGAGCGGCTCATCCACGAGTTCCAGATGACCCACCAGCAAGCGGCGGAGGCGGTGGGGCGCTCACGCGCCGCCGTCAGCAATCTGCTGCGCCTGCTCGACCTCGCCCCCGAGCTCTGCGAGCTGGTCGAAAAGCGCGAGCTCGAGATGGGCCACGCACGAGCGTTGCTGTCGCTGTCCAACCGCCGCCAGCAGGTGGAGGTGGGGGCGCTGGTCGCGCGCAAAGGGCTCTCCGTGCGTGAGGCCGAGCAGGTCGTGCGCAAGCTGCTCGCCCCGGCGAGCCGCCCCGCCGACGACGCGGCGCAGGCAAGCCCGGACCCGGATGTGCGCCGCCTGGAGCAAGAGCTCGCCGAGAAGCTGGGCGCGCGCGTCGCCATCAAGCACTCGAGCTCCGGCAAGGGGCGCCTGGTCGTCGATTACAACAGCCTCGACGAGCTCGACGGCATCCTCGCGCACATCCAGTAAGCGAGTGCAGTAGCCACGCCCCGCGAACCCTCCCGCCCGCCATTTCCGGCGCTGCGCGGCGCGTGTAGCGTTTTCGCGCGCGGGTCTCTATAATTCCGCGGCTTTGTCGCACGGGGCCACGTAAGTGGCTGTCGTACAAGGCAAAATGTCGGACCGCTGGTTCGTTCGAGCTGGACATCGAGCGGATGTCCGCCGGCGGCCCCGAGCGGCAAGGCGACGACCACCCACGGCAATCGAGTGACACGCTGCAGCGTGGAGAAGGTGGCCTGTGCGTGTCACCACGAGCCGGCGGCTCGAAGGGTGCTCGCGATGGGGCTGCCGGACGCGCGACGGCTCGGTCTGCAGGCAGCGCTCGGGCAGGCCGTCGTCACCGTCGCGGGCGCGCTCGTGAGCCTGGCCTGGGGCCCGCTCGAGGCGCGCTCGGCGCTGTGGGGCGGAGGGATCAGCACGGCGGGGACGCTCGCCATGACGCTGATCGCCTTCCCCAGGCGCACCGCCGGGAGCGCGCTGCGTCTGCTCGCGGCGTTCTTCGCCGGCGAGCTCGCGAAGCTGCTGCTGGTCGTGGCGCTGCTGATACTGGTGTTGAAGCTCACGGTGGTGGCCCCGCTGGCGCTGCTCGGCACGTACGGGGCGACGTTCTTGGTGTACTGGATTCTGATCGCGCGAGCGCTGCCGCGGGCGGCACCGGGCCCGCGCGGCACGAATGGGACCGGGTGAGAGTTGCGGGACATGATGCACGGCATTGCAAGACTGGTCGCCGAGGAGGCCCCGAGCGCCACCGAGTACATCAAGCACCACATCACCTTCCTCACCAATGCTCCGCCGCACGGCATCCTCGATTTCGCCGTGGTGAATGTCGATAGCGTGTTCTTCTCGGTGCTGCTGGCCGTCGTCTTCTTCGCTCTGTTCTACCTGGTCGCCCGCAGGGCGACGACCGGCGTCCCCGGCAAGACGCAGGCGTTCATCGAATGGATCGTCGATCAGGTCGACGGCTTCGTGCAGCAGGGCTATCAGGGCAAGAGCCGCCTGATCGCGCCGCTCGCGCTCACCATCTTCTGCTGGGTGCTGCTCTTCAATCTGATGGACCTGATCCCGATCGACCTGCTGCCGCATGCGGCGGGCGCAGCTGGTCTCGGGCATCTGCGCGATGTGCCGAGCACCGATCTCAACGTGGTGTTCGGCCTGTCGATCACGGTGTTCCTGCTCATCATCTTCTACAACATCAAGATGAAGGGCCTGGGCGGATTCATCGGCAGCCTCACCCTGCATCCCTTCAGCAGCCGCAACCCCGTGCTGCAGGCGCTGTTCGTGCCGGTCAATCTGATCATGGAGCTGCCGAGTTTCCTGGCGCGTCCGGTATCACTCGCGCTGCGGCTGTACGGCAACATGTTCGCTGGGGAGATGGTGTTCGCGCTGATCGCGCTGCTCACGCTCTCCGCGGGCACCGCGGCGCTCAAGTCCGTCTCAGGCTGGGCCCTGATCCTGTTGCAGGCGGTGCTCACCGTGTTCTGGTCCGGCTTCGATGCGTTCGTCGCGCTGCTGCAGGCCTTCATCTTCATGATGCTCACGATCGTCTACTTGTCGCAGGCATCCGAGGTTCCGGAGCACTGAAACGGCGCCGTCGGCGTCAGTCGCGAATCGTTCTTCTGTCAGGAGAGTTGAATGAATAACATTGCACAGATCCAGTCCATGACCGTGCTCGCGTGCGGCATCATCTTCGGCATGGGCGCGCTCGGCACGGCCATCGGCTTCGGCATCCTCGGCGGCCGCTTCCTCGAGGGGATGGCTCGTCAGCCCGAGCTCGCGCCGGCGCTGCTCACGCGCATGTTCATCGTGGCGGCCCTGCTCGATGCGGTGGCCTTCGTTGGCATCGCCTTCGCGCTGTTCTTCATGTTCGCGAACCCCTTCCTGAGCGGCGTTCACGGCTAGGAGCGGCGTGCCGGGGGGCGCGTCGCGCGTCCGTCCGGAACTGGACACACAGAGCGCACTTCTCGAGGAGCGCAGCAGGGTGAATATCAACTTGACGCTGGTGATTCAGATGATCGTGTTCGCCACGGTCGTCTGGGCCACCATGCGGTTCATCTGGCCGATGATCATGGGTGCGGTGGAGGAGCGCACGCGCAAGATCGCGCAGGGGCTCGCCGCGGCGGAGAAGGGCCAGAAAGATTACGAGAGCGCGGAGAAGCGTGCCGATGAGGCGCTCCGCCAGGCACGCGAGCGCGCCAACCAGATCATCGACCAGGCGCAGCGCCGCGCCAATGAGATGGTCGAGCAGGCGAAGCACGCCGCCGAAGCGGAGGGCCAGCGCATCCTTCTGGGCGCGCAGCAGCAGATCGAGCTCGAGGCCTCCCGCGTGCGCGATCAGCTGCGCAAGGATGTGGCGCAACTCGCCCTCGATACCGCCTCGAAGCTGCTTGAGCGTGAGATCGATGCGCGCGCGCACCGCGATCTCATCGACAAGCTCGCCGCACAGCTGTAGACGAGCTCAGCAGCTACGGCAGCAAGCGACGGCAGCAAACAGGCAAGGACATGGCAGCAGACAAGGCAACGATCGCACGGCCCTACGCCAAGGCGGCCTTCGAGGAAGCGCAGGCGCACGGCCGGCTCGATCCCTGGGCGCGCTCGCTCGAGCTCGCATCGGCCGTCGTGAGCGATGCGCGCGTCGCGCCGTTGATCCACGATCCGGAGGTGACGCCGGCGCAGCTCGCGCAGTTCGTGATCGATGTGGCCGGGGAGCAGCTCGCCGAGCACGGCCGCAATTTCGTGCGCACGCTCGCCGAGAACCACCGCCTGGCGTATCTGCCGGAGATCTGCGCGCTCTTCAAGGAGCTCAAGGATGCCGCCGAGGGCGTGGCGGACGTGACCGTGACGTCGGCGGCGCCGCTCGATGCCGCCCAGCAGCAGATGCTCGCGCAGGCGCTCGCCCGGCGCTTGCGCCGCCGGGTGCGTCTGCATTGCGACACCGACGCGAGCCTCATCGGCGGGGCGGTGGTGCGGGCAGGGGATTTGATCATCGACGGCTCGCTGCGCGCTCAGCTCGAGCGCATGTCGTACGAGCTCAGCTCGTGAGCCGCATTTGACAGGGCGCTGACGCCCACAAAGGACCGCATATGGCCATCAAGGCAACCGAGATCAGCGATCTCATCAAGCAACGCATCGAGAACTTCAAGTCCTCGACCGAGGCGCGCAACGTCGGCTCCATCGTCTCGCTGACGGACGGCATCTGCCGCATCTACGGCCTGGCCGACGTGCGTTACGGCGAGATGCTCGAGTTTCCGGGCAACACTTTCGGTCTGGCCCTGAATCTCGAGCAGGACTCGGTGGGCGCCGTGGTGCTCGGGGACTACGAGCACCTCTCCGAGGGCGACACGGTCAAGACCACCGGGCGCATCCTCGAGGTGCCGGTGGGGCGGGGTCTCCTCGGGCGCGTCGTCGACTCACTCGGCCGGCCGCTGGATGACAAGGGCCCGATCCAGGCGGATCACAACGCGCCCATCGAGCGCGTGGCTCCCGGCGTGGTGTACCGCAAGTCCGTGAGCCAGCCGGTGCAGACCGGCTACAAGGCGGTCGACGCCATGGTGCCGATCGGCCGCGGTCAGCGCGAGCTCATCATCGGCGACCGCCAGACCGGCAAGACGGCGCTCGCGGTCGATACCATCATCAATCAGAAGGACAGCGGCATCAAATGCATCTACGTCGCGGTGGGACAGAAGCAGTCCTCGATCGCGAACGTGGTGCGCAAGCTCGAGGAGCACGATGCCCTCAAGCACACGATCATCGTGGCCGCCTCGGCCTCCACCCCCGCATCCATGCAATACATCGCCCCGTACAGCGGGTGCACCATGGGCGAGTTCTTCATGGACAGCGGCGAGGATGCGCTCGTGATCTACGACGACCTCACCAAGCAGGCCTGGGCCTACCGGCAGATCTCGCTGCTGCTGCGCCGCCCGCCCGGTCGCGAGGCTTATCCGGGCGATGTGTTCTATCTGCACTCGCGCCTGCTCGAGCGCTCCGCGCGCGTCAACGAGACTTACATCGAGGAGATCTCCAAGGGCAAGATCAAAGGCAAGACGGGCTCGCTCACGGGCTTGCCGATCATCGAGAC
>DATJSR010000017.1:0-79632 GCA_035504015.1 Steroidobacteraceae bacterium | reverse complement strand
GCCCAGAAGCCGCGGTCCCACAGTTGCACGGTACCGCCGCCGTACTGACCTTGCGGAATGGTGCCCTCGAAGTCGCCATAGTCGAGGGGGTGGTCCTCCACCTCCACCGCGAGGCGCTTGATGCTGGGATCGAGCGAGGGCTCGCGTGTCACGGCCCAGGATTTGAACACCCCATCGAGCTCGAGACGCAGGTCGTAATGCAAACGGCGCGCGGCGTGCTTCTGGATGACGAAGCGCAGCTGCGCCGAGGGCTTCACGGTCGCCGAGCCCTCGGGCTCTGACGTGCGGCCGAAATCGCGCTTCCGTCGGTACGTCCTGAGCTTGTCCTGCTTCACCGCCGTCCCCTCCGCCGACCAAGGCGCTGCCTGGGTGGGCATCGGCCCGCAAGAGACGCGCCGCGTCAGAAGGCGTAGACGAGGTTCAGCGTCTCGGTGGAATCGATGCTCTTGACGCCTGCTGGCGGCTTGGTGTTGTCCTGAAGGTTGTAGGCGAGACTGAGCGCGAGCTTGGTGGACATCTTCACGGTGAGCGAGAGCGTATCGGTCAGCAGTGAGTTATCGGCGCCGGCCTCCACCAGAAAGGTGTCGGCGAGCGTCGTCGTCGAAGTCAGCTGCTGAGAATAGTTGAGTCCGGCGGTGGCCACGGCATTGCCGGTCGACGGCAGCATGGTGCGTGCGTAGAAGGTGCCCATCTGTGTCACCACTTCCGGGCGCTCCTCCAGATAGCCCGCACCCACCTGAAAGCTCAGTTTGATGGTCTTGGTGTCGAAGATCTTGTAGCCGACACCGGCGGTGCCGCTCGCCTGAAAATCAAAACCGCTGAACAGGTCGTGCTCGTAACGCAGCGCGCCGAAGGTATAGACGCGGTCGGAGAGGTTGTAGTCGCTCTCCCAGCGTCCGAGGTAGCGCTCGGCGGCGACCACGTCGGCGCTCTTGCCGTAGAGGAACTCCAGGTGAAAGCTGTGCTTCCACGGGTCCTCGAGCAGGGACATATCGAGAGCGGCATTCGCCGACTCGGCTTGCGCGTTGCCCTGCGAGGAGAAAAATCCCAGCTGTCCCTTGCCGCTCCACACGCCCTGGGGCGGCGGGGGCGAGTCGTCGGCCCACGCCAGCAGCGGCAGCAGGCACAGGAGCGCGGAAGACAAGCGCAGTGCTCGCATGAATTGCTCTCGTTGTTGAGATTGATTGTGACCGCCCCTGGGATAAGCTCCCCGATCACGGCCGACATCGTAGCAGAGTCCTGGAGGGCGCCGATGCCCGCGCGACGCAACAAGAAACGAGTGGCAGGCCCCCGCGCCACGCCGGGCGTGGCGCCCACGCGCTGCGGCTGGGTACGCCTGAGCGATCCCGAGTATGTGCGCTATCACGATGAGGAATGGGGCCGCCCCGTGCACGATGACCATCGGCTCTTCGAGATGCTCACGCTCGAGGGCGCGCAGGCGGGGCTGTCCTGGGCGACGATCCTCGCCAAGCGAGCACGCTACCGGCAGGTATTCGCGGGCTTCGATCCGCAGCGCGTCGCGCGCTTCGATGCGCGCAGGCGCTCAGCCCTGCTGCGCGATCCGGGCATCGTGCGCAATCGACTCAAAGTTGAATCGACCGTCAGCAACGCGCAGGCCTTTCTCGCGATCCAGCGCGAGTGCGGCTCCTTCGACCGCTACCTGTGGTCCTTCGTGCAGGGCACCCCGCTCCTCAACCGGCCACGCAACCTCGCCGCCGTACCCGCCCGCACCGAGCTCAGCGATCGCATCTCCAGGGACCTGCAGCGTCGCGGCCTGCGATTCGTGGGGAGCACCATCGTCTACGCGTTCCTGCAGGCCGTAGGGGTCGTGAACGATCATACCCATGCCTGCTTTCTGTGCCCGGCACGCATAAGATAGGCTGGACCGGGGCGGCGACCGGCGACGTACTGCACCGGCCGCCGGCACCCGCGACACTAGAACTTAACTAAAGGAAGCCCCCATGAAGGCGCTATCTGCCGTGCTGATCCTCGCCGCGCTCACCGCCGGTCATGCCTATGCGAACTGCACCTACCCCAAGGCGCCGGAAAAGATCCCGGATGGGGCCACCGCGACGCTCGCCGAAATGGTGGATGCGCAGAAGGCGGTGAAGGCCTACAACGACCAGATCAAAGCCTACACCGACTGCCTGAAGCTCGAGCACGATCAGGAGATGGCCAAGGCCGCGTCCAACAAGACGCCCAAGGACCAGATGGACGAGCTGGACAAGGTGGCGGTGCAGAAGAACAATGCCGCAGTGGATGAGGCGCAGGCGATCACCGACCGCTTCAACGAGCAGGTACGTATCTTCAAGTCGAAAAACCAGAAGAAGTAGCCGAGCATCGGCCGCGGCCGGCAGCGCCGGCGACCCATTATGTTGACCCCCGCGCAAGCCGAAGAGCTCATCAGACAGGAGCTCACGTGCATGCCCATCGAGTCCCTGCCGCTCGCGCAGTGCTACGGGGCGGTGCTGCGCGAGAACGTGTATGCCGAGCGCGATCAGCCGCCCTTCGATCGGGTCGCCATGGACGGCATCGCGCTCGACACCACGGCGCTCGCGGTCGCCGGCACCCGGCTCAGGATTCTCGGCACGCAGGCCGCGGGTGATCCGCCGCTCGAGCTCACCGATCCCGCGGGATGCATCGAGGTGATGACGGGAGCGGTGCTGCCCACGGGCTGTGATGCCGTGATCCCCGTCGAGCAGCTCGCCATCGAGCACGGCTTTGCGCAACTGCGCGTGAGCAGTCCGCCGCGCCCCTGGCAGAACGTGCATCGCCGCAGCAGCGATGGCAAGCAGGGCGCGCTGCTGCTCGCCTCGGGCACCCGGCTCGGCGCCCCCGAGGTCGCGATCGCCGCCTCCGCGGGCATGGCACGCGTGCGGGTGAGCGCTCAGCCCCGCGTCACCGTCATCTCCACCGGCAACGAGCTCATCGAGCCGGGCGAGCCGATCCTGGCGCACCAGATTCGGCGCTCAAACGTCTATGGCATCCTCGCGGCGCTGCGCTGTCACGGCTTTCAGCGCGTCGGGGACGACCACCTGCGCGACGATGCGGACGAGCTCAGGCGGCGACTGAAGTTCCACCTGGATACACACGATGTGGTGATCCTGAGCGGCGGCGTCTCGGCCGGCCGCTTCGACCTCGTTCCCCAGGTGCTCGCGGAGCTGGGCGTTCGCATGGCGTTTCATCACCTCGCCCAGCGACCCGGCAAGCCCATGTGGTTCGGCGTCGCGCCCGATGGCGTCACGGTCTTTGCCCTGCCCGGCAACCCCGTCTCGACACTGGTTTGCCTCGCCCGCTATGTCGTGCCGGCGCTCTTCGTGGCCATGGGTCAGACGCAAGCGCCGCCTGCCAAGGTCTCGCTCACTGATGCCGCCAGCGTGCAGACCAAGCTCACCAGCTTTCTGCCGGTGCGGCTGGAGAATGATGAGTGGGGCCGCACCGCAGCGGCGCCGTGCCCGACCAATGGCTCCGGGGACTTCACCGCGCTCGCCGGTACCGATGGATTCGTCGAGCTACCGCCCGGCCCCAACACGTATCCGCGCGGGTTCGTCACCCGTTTATATCGGTGGTAGCGCCCCCATATGGGGGATCGAGGCCGCTCGCTCATCGCGCTCCTGGACGCCGCTCAAGGATCATCCATACTGGTACCCCCATGCCCAGCTCCGAAGTGCTCGTGCCCCTCCCCGGCGCCGCGCGCCCGCGCGATGCGCTCTCGCGGCCGCTGCGCGACCTGCGCATCTCCGTCATGGACCGCTGCAACTTCCGCTGCCCCTACTGCATGCCGCGGGAGCGATACCATGAGAGCTATCGCTTCCTGAAGAGTGCGGAGCGGCTGTCCTTCGAGGAGATCGTGCGCCTCACGCGGCTGTTCGTCGCGCTCGGCGTGCGCAAGCTGCGTCTGACCGGTGGCGAGCCGCTGCTGCGCGCCAATCTCGCCGACCTGATCGGCGACCTCACCAGCATCAGCGGCATCGAGGACGTGGCGCTGACCACCAACGGTATTCTGCTGGCGCGCCATGCCGCGGAGCTCAAGGCCGCGGGTCTGGAGCGCATCACCGTGAGCCTCGACAGTCTCGACCCGGCGATCTTCGCGCGCATGAGCGGCGGCTTTGCGGGGGTGGATGACGTGCTCGATGGCATCGAGCACGCACGCCGCGCGGGTCTCTCGCCCATCAAGGTGAACGCAGTCATCCAGCGCGGCATCAACGATCACACCGCGCTCGATCTCGTCGAGCGCTTCCGCGGCACCGACGTGATCGTGCGCTTCATCGAATACATGGACGTGGGCAATCGCAATCACTGGGAGCGCGAGCTCGTCGTGCCCTCCCAGGAGCTGCTCGAGCGCATCGGCGCGCGCTGGCCCGTGGTGCCGCTCGATCGCAACTATCGCGGCGAGGTCGCGGCACGCTATGGCTTCAGCGACGGCGGCGGGGAGATCGGCTTCATCTCTTCGGTGACGCAGCCCTTCTGCGGGGACTGCTCGCGCGCCCGCCTGTCCTCGGACGGCGCGTTCTATACCTGCCTGTTCGCCACTGTGGGCGCCAGCCTGCGCGATCCGCTGCGTGCCGGGGCGAGCGATGAGGAGCTGCTCGCGCTCATCCGGGGCACCTGGAGCGCGCGCACCGACCGCTACAGCGAGCTGCGCGCACAGCGGCGCGTGGCGGGCGAGCGGCGCAAGGTCGAGATGTACTACATCGGCGGCTGAGCCTCATGGCTTCACGTCCCCGCCTCACGCACCTCGACGCGAACGACCGGCCCACGATGGTGGACGTGGGCGAGAAGCCCATTACATTGCGCGTCGCAACCGCGGAGGCTCGTATGCGCCTGCCGCCCGGCGTGCTCGCGGCGCTGCGCCGCTCGGGACACCGCACCCGCAAAGGGCCGGTCTTCGATACGGCGATCATCGCAGGTGTCATGGCGGCCAAGCGCACCCACGAGCTCATTCCTTTCTGTCATCCGCTCGCGCTCGAGCATTGCAGTGTGGAGATCGAGTCCGTCGCCGGAGGGCTGAGAGTGTGCTGCCGCGTGGCGGTGCGCCATCGCACGGGCGTGGAGATGGAGGCGCTGACGGGTGCCACGGCCGCCGCGCTCACCGTCTACGACATGTGCAAGGCGCTGTCTCACGATATCGAGATCACCCGCGTGCGGCTGCTGGAGAAAAGCGGTGGGCGGCGCGATTTCCGCCGTGCGTCGACCCGTCGCCGGGCGCGGCCGTAGAATACCCCGATGAGCGCCACCCACTCCTCCGCGGCTCCCGTGTACGGCCTGGTCCTCGCCGGTGGACGCAGCACGCGCATGCAGCGCGACAAGGCCGTGCTCAGCTATCACGGCACCTCGCAGCTCGAGCGTGCGATGCAGCTGCTCGAGGGCCTCGTGGCGCGCAGCTTTGTGTCGGTGCGCGCGGACCAGGTCGACGACCCGGTGCGTGCGCGCTTTGCGCAGATCGTCGATCGCGGCGCGAGCCAGGGACCCATCACAGGCATCCTCGCGGCACAACAGGCGTACCCGCAGGCCGCCTGGCTGGTGCTCGCCTGCGATCTGCCATTCCTCACGCGTGCGACGCTCGAGCGCCTGCTGCGTGAGCGCCGCGCCGAGCGGCAAGCGACCGCCTACCGCTCCAGCCACGATGGCCTGCCGGAGCCATTGTGTGCCGTGTACGAGCCTGCCAGTGCCGTCGCGCTCGCCGCGTATGTCTCCAGCGGCCGTCAGTGC
Organism: Steroidobacteraceae bacterium; assembly: GCA_035504015.1. Classification (GTDB taxonomy): domain Bacteria; phylum Pseudomonadota; class Gammaproteobacteria; order Steroidobacterales; family Steroidobacteraceae; genus JASHUC01. The sequence continues at coordinate 73,920 of DATJSR010000017.1, read as the reverse complement.
CCGCGCAAGTTCCTGCTACAGGCCGATGCCGCGCTGCTCGAGCCCAGCGATCCACGCGCGCTCGACAACGTGAATACGCCCGAGGAGCATCGCGCGGTGCTCGCGAGCCTCGGCGGCGCGGCGCCCTCGGCTGCCGAGCGCACCCTGCTTGGCGATCCGGCGCTCAATATCCGTGTCCAGTACTACGCCTTGCTGCGCGAGCAGGCCGGGCGCAGCGAGGAAGCGCTCAGCACCCGCGCGCGCACCCCGCGCGAGCTCTACCAGGAGCTGCGCGAGCGTTATCCCTTCTCGCTCGCCCCCGAGTCGCTGCGTGTGGCCGTCAACGCCGAGTTCGGCGAGTGGAGCCAGCCCCTCGCCGAGGGCGATTCCGTGGTGTTCATCCCACCCGTGGCGGGCGGCTGAGGCACGCATGAAGCTCTTCGAGTTGCGGCGACAGCCGATCGAGGTGGGCACCGAGCAGCGGCGGCTGGCCGATCCCGCCTGCGGCGGCTACGCGGCATTCGAAGGCTGGGTGCGCGATCACAACGAGGGGCAGCGCGTCACGCACCTCGAGTACGAGGCCTTCGAGCCGCTGGCAATCAAGGAGGGTGAGCGCATTCTGGCTGAGGCGCTGGAGCGCTTCGGTGTCGAGCACGCAGCCTGCGTGCATCGCATCGGGGATCTCGCGCTCGGGGAGCTCGCCGTGTGGGTAGGCGTCAGCGCCCGTCACCGGCAGGAGGCCTTTCTCGCCTGCCGCTACATCATCGATGAGGTCAAGCACCGAGTACCCATCTGGAAGAAGGAGCACTACCAGGCGGGGGACTCCGGCTGGGTCAACTGTGAGCGCTGCGCGGAGGCCGCGCAGCATTCCCACGAGCACGGGGATGCGGGCGTCCACTCCCACCACGCTCACGCAGCCGTCCCGGATTATTCGCGCCAGATGGCGCTCCGCGAGGTGGGACCCCTCGGACAGGCACGACTGCGCGCGAGTCGCGTCCTGGTCGTCGGTGCCGGTGGGCTCGGGGTGCCGGTGCTCACCTATCTGGCCGGCGCCGGCGTCGGCCGCATCGGCATCGTCGATGGTGACCGCCTGGAGCCCTCGAATCTGCACCGCCAGACCCTGTACGCGCTGAGCGAGGTGGGCGAGCTCAAAGCCGAGCTCGCCGCGCGGCGGCTGCGCGCGCTCAATCCGGAGGTGCACGTGCAGGTGCACGCGGTGCGTCTCGATGCGCACAACGGCGCCGCCCTGCTCGAGCCCTATGAGCTCGTGATCGACTGCACGGACAACTTCGGCAGCAAGTTCCTGCTCAACGATCTGTGCGTCCGGCTCGGCAAGCCCGCGATCCTCTCGAGCGTGTACCAGTTCGAGGGACAGCTGCAGGTGCTGCGCGCCGACTCACGGAGCGCATGCCTGCGCTGCATCTGGCCCGAGGCCACGCGCGATGGGCTCGTGGGCAACTGTGCCGAGGCGGGCGTACTCGGGCCGGTTCCGGGGGTATTCGGCAGTCTGCAGGCGCTCGAGGCGCTGAAGCTGCTGCTCGATCTTCCCGGCCAGCTCGACAACGAGCTGCTCGTGCTCGATCTGACGCAGCTCAGCGTGACGCGCGTGCGTGCGCGGCGCGCTGCCGAGTGCGCCTCGGGTAGCTGTGTGCGCAGCGCGCACTCGAGCTCGCCGCCCGAACCTTCCCTGGAGCTCTCCTTTGCGACGCTTGCGGAAGCCGAGCGCCGTGGCTTCACCCTGGTCGATGTGCGCGAGCCGCACGAGCTTGCCGCCGCGCCGGCACCGGCACAGGCCGTGCGCTCGGTTCCGCTGCAGAGACTGCTCTACGAGCCCGCTCAGCTCGACCTGCGTGGACGCTATCTGCTCCTCTGCGCGAGCGGCAGGCGCAGCCTCGCCGCGGCCCAGCAGCTGCGGGCGCGTGGGCACGACGCGGTGTACTCGCTTCGCGGAGGCCTGCAGGCGCTCGATCGATTGCCGGCGTGAGCGCGGCGCTGTCGGGGCTCGTGGGCGCGTGTGCGCTCGCATTCACCGTCCTCGCGAGCGCATCCGAGCCCCCGCTGCTTCTCAACTACGCGAGCACGCTGAGCTATAGCACTCAGCCGGACGAGGCCGACAACCGGCGCCGCCTTGCGCGCGTGTCTCACCAGCTCGCGCAGAACCCTCCCCCCGCAAAGGACTGCGCTCAGACGCTCGGGGCGCAGCGCTTCACGGCACTGCTCATGCAGCTCGGCGGCGCACGGGGTGCGCTCGGCGATGCGGCCGGGGCCATCGAGGCGTATCAGCGCGCGCTCGGCTGCAGTCCGCGCGCCGTCTATCTGCTCGCGAGCCTCGGCCAGGAGCTGATGAACGCCGGGCGCTACGCCGAGGCGCGAGCGGTGCTGCTGCGTGGACTTGCGGTCGACCGTGCCAACCTCAGCCTCGCGACGCAACTCGCGCTTCTCGATTTCATCGAGGAGCGCTGGCAGGAGGCGATTACCCGGCTGCGCTGGGTGGCGACGGCCGAAGTCGACGAGCGGCGCGCCGCCTACTGGGAGTGCTTTCTGTGGCTCGCGCAGCGGCGTGCCCACCTGAGGCCGCAGAGCGTTTCGCGGCCGCTCGGTAGCGACTGGTCGAGCACGCTCTTCCGGCAGCTGCAGGCGGACGGCGAGCTGAAGCTGCTCTCGAGCCTGATGAGCGAGCCCGCGGAGGAGCGCCGCCGGGAGGAGCTGCTCGAGGCGCTGTACTACGTCGGCGAGCGCCGCCTCGCCGAGGGCGACACCGCCGGCGCGCAGCACTACTTCGCGGCGGCCGTCAATCTCAAGGTGCCGAGCTTTCTCGAGCACCACATGGCGCTCGCCGAGCTTTCCAAGCTTCGCTGATTGGATCGGCCAAAACCGCTTCCCCGGCGGTTTTGGCGGACATCGCTGCATCGCCCGCCGGCAAAAGTGGTGGTTTTTGCCGGCTGACCGGTGCTAAGGCCTTATCTGTCCCGAGCCGCGCACGACGTATTTGTAGCTGGTGAGCTGCTCGACACCCACCGGACCGCGCGCGTGGAAGCGATCGGTGGAGATGCCGATCTCGGCCCCCATGCCGAACTCACCACCGTCGGCGAACTGCGTGGAGGCATTGTGCAGGACGATCGCGCTGTCCACACGCTGCAGGAAATGCTCGGCGGTTGCAGGGTTCGCGGTCACGATCGTCTCGGTGTGAGCCGAGCCGTACTGCGCGATATGGGCGATGGCGGCGTCGACGCCGTCCACGACGCGCACCGCAATGATTGCATCGAGATACTCCGTGTACCAGTCGTCCTCGGTGGCCGGGCGCACGCGCGCATCGACAGCCTGCACGGCAGAGTCCCCGCGCACCTCGCAACCCGCCTCGATGAGATCGCGCACGATCGGCGCCAGGTGCGTGGCGGCGCAGGCGCGATCGACGAGCAGCGTCTCCGCGGCCCCGCAGATGCCAGTGCGGCGCAGCTTGGCGTTGATCACGATCGCGCGCGCCATGGCGAGCTGCGCATCCCGGTCGATGTACACGTGACAGTTGCCCTCCAGATGCCCGATCACCGGAACGCGAGCTTCCTGCTGAACGCGCGCCACGAGCTCGCGCCCCCCGCGCGGCACCAGCACGTCCAGATACTCGGTCATGGCGGAGAGCAGGTAGCCGACGGCCGCTCGATCCTGCGTGGGCACCAGCTGGATACAACCCTCGGGCAAGCCCCCGGCCCGCAGGCCGGCGAGCAGGCATCCCTGAATCGCCGCGTTCGAGCGGGCGCTCTCGGAGCCACCGCGCAGGATGACCGCGTTGCCCGACTTGAGGCATAACGCACCGGCATCGGCGGTCACGTTCGGACGGCTCTCGTAGATGATGCCGATGACGCCCAGGGGTACACGCACGCGCTGGATCAGCAGGCCGTTCGGCCGGGTCCACTGCGCCTGCACCGTGCCGATGGGATCGGGCAGCTGCGCAATCTCTTCGAGGCCGCGACTCATCGCCGCAACGCGCGCCTCATCGAGCCGCAGCCGGTCGAGCAGCGCGGGGGTGAGGCCCCGGTCGCGCGCACCGCGCACATCCTCGGCGTTCGCGGCCAGAATCGCCCCGCACTGCTGTTGCAGCGCCGCGGCGGCCGTATGCAGCGCCCGGTTCTTCTGCTCGCTCGAGGCGCGGGCGAGCTCAACGGCCGCCGCCCGTGCCTGGATCCCGAGCCGCTGCATCAGCTCGCCCAGCGCATCGCCGCGCTGCGGCTGCGCCGCCTTGCCGCGCCGCGCGCGGGCGGGCTCCGCGCGGCGGGTATGCGCAGGGGAGCCACGGCTCACGAGCCCACCTCGAGCGGTGCCAGCCGCGCATCGCCATGCAGAATCGCCAGATCGTCCCGATGAATCATCTCGTCCCTGCCTTGAAAGCCGAGAATGCCCGCAATCTCCGAGGACTTGCGACCCATGATCCGGGCCGCATCCGCATCCGAATAGGCGATGATACCGCGCGCCACCTCCGTGCCGTCCGGTCCGAGCACGCTCACGGTGTCTCCGCGCTCGAAACGCCCCAGCGAGCGCGTGACCCCCGCGGGCAGCAGGCTCTTGCCGGCGAGCAGGGCCGAGAGGGCTCCGACATCGATGGCGATCGCACCGGCCGGGCGCAGCGTGCCCGCAATCCACTGCTTGCGTGCCGCGATCGGCGTCGCGCTGGGCACGAACCAGGTGCACCGCGCGCCCTCCTCGAGGCGGCGCACCGGATGACGGTGATGCCCGTCGGCGATGCACAGGTGGCAGCCGGCGGCCACGGCGATCTTGGCCGCCATGATCTTGGTGGCCATGCCACCGGAGCCCACGGCAGAGGCCGAGCGGCCGGCCATCGCCTCGATCTGCGGGGTCACCTGCAGCACCCGCGAGACGAGCTCGGCGCCCGGGTCGCGATGGGGGTCCGCCGTGTACAGCCCGTCCACGTCCGACAGCAGCACCAGGCAGTCCGCGGAGACCATCTGTGCGACCCGCGCCGCGAGCCGATCGTTGTCGCCGTAGCGGATCTCCGCGGTGGCGACGGTATCGTTCTCGTTGATGACCGGCACCGCCCCGAGCGCCAGCAGCGTCTCCAGGGTGGCACGCGCATTGAGGTAGCGACGCCGGCGCTCGCTATCCTCGAGCGTGAGCAACACCTGGGCGACCGTCAGCTCGCGCTCCTCGAGCAGCTCCTTGTACGCATGGGCCAGGCGAATCTGGCCCACGGCGGCGGCCGCCTGGCTCTCCTCCAGCCGCAGGGCACCGCGGGGCAGTCCCAGGTGACGCCGTCCGAGCGCGATCGCCCCCGAGGAGACGAGGAGCAACTGCTGTCCGCGCTTGCGCAGGCGCACCAGGTCCTCGACCAGGCTCTCGAGCCAGGCGCGGTTCAGTCGGCCGCTGTGCTGATCGACGAGCAGGGCCGAGCCGACCTTGACGACGACACGGCGCGCGCTCGTGAGCGGAGAGTCGCCACCGGGCTTGCCTGTAACCATGGCCAAAAACGATACCCTAAGGTCTGCCGTCCCGCGACCGCCGACGGTTGCGGGGGCGTTTTTCATGACATTTCGCGCCCCGTTCCAGCGTTGCCTAGCCTGTGCGCGCGCCCTTAAACTGGCGGCCGCGCGAACCTGAGGCGCGCCCGAGGGTGTGAGCGGTGAGCAGAGATTACGAGCCGGTTGCGGGTCAGTGGTACGAGAACCTCGAGGAGGAAGAGTCCTTCCGAGTGCTCTCGGTCGACGAGGATTCGGAGCTGGTGGAGATCGAGTACCTCGACGGGGATGTCGAGGAGATCGACCTCGAGGCCTGGCACGAGATGGATCTCGAGCCGACGGAGGAGCCCGAGGGCTGGGCCGGCTCCGACGATGACGAAGACGAGGAGGATGAGGAGGCCGAGGAAGACGAGGACGAGGACGACGACGATTGGGACGAGGATGATGAGGACGACGACGACGATTGGGACGAGGAGGACGAGGGTAGCGAGAGCAGCCGCGACGAGTACTGATGCTTGAGTTCCGGCGCTGATCTCGACAGCTGGTATCACGAAAAAGAATCGGCATGGCTCTACCGCGAGGTGGCTCGCGCCGAGCCGGACCCGCGCAAGCGCGAGCTGTTCCTGAAGCTCGCCGCTGCAGCCGAGGAGCAAGCCACCCACTGGCAGAGCCGGCCCGCCGGCCCCACACGAGCCGAGCGCACTTTCAAACCCTCCCTGCGAGCACGCATCGTGGCGCAGCTCGTACAGCGCTTCGGACCCCGCTCCCTGCGCGGTGCCCTCGCCGCCATGAAGCTGCGCGGATTGTCGGTCTACTCCATGCCGCAGGCCGCCATGCCGCAGGCCGCCATGTCGCAGGCCGCCGTTCCTCAGTCCGCCGTTGCTCAGGGCGCCGCCCTGCCGGCCGTCGGTCACGCCATGCCGACCTCCGCGAGCGAGGTCGGGGCACGCCACCGCAGCAGCGTCGGCGGCAACCTGCGCGCCGCGGTCTTCGGCGTGAACGACGGGCTGATCTCAAACGCAAGCCTGGTGATGGGGGTGGCCGGCGCGGGCGCTCCGGGCATGTACGTGCTCACCGCCGGTGCGGCGGGGCTGCTTGCGGGGGCGCTCTCGATGGCGGCGGGCGAGTACGTCTCGGTGCGCTCGCAGCGCGAGATGTACGAGTATCAGATTGCTCTCGAGCGCGAAGAAGTGGCCGAGTACCCCGAGGAGGAGGCCGAGGAGCTGGCGCTGATCTACGAGGCGCGCGGCATCGCCCTCGAGCAGGCCCGGGAGATGAGCCGGGCACTGCTCGCGCGACCCGAGCAAGCACTCGATGTACTGACTCGCGAGGAGCTCGGCCTCAACCCCGACGACCTGGGATCGCCGCTGCGCGCGGCCGGCTTTTCCTTCCTGGCTTTCGCCCTCGGCGCCTCGGTGCCCCTCACGCCCTTTCTCGTCGGTCAGATCGGCACTCGCGCGGTCCTCGCCGCGGCGCTGACGACGTTGTGCGCGCTGTTCGCCGTGGGCATGGCGTTGAGCCTGTTCACCGGACGAGCTGCCTGGCTCGGAGGGCTGCGCATGGTGCTGATCGGGGGCGGCGCGGGGATCGTGAGCTTCGGCGTCGGGAGGTTGCTGGGCGGGGCCCTGCGCTGAGCCCCTGAGGCTGGGATGCGTTGCCTCTCAAGGGCAGCGCGATCTTCCAGCGTGGACAGAGGCTTGTCGTCTGTCCGGTAGGCGACACAACCTGGCACGTCGATTGCGTAGCTTGCAGCGCGGGGTCGTTTCATCCCGCAAGTACCCAATGACCGAGGGGCGTAGCAAGTCAGTCCGGGGGCCTACCTTTTCCGGCAACCGGATGCTTGATCTGTTCCTGCGCGACAGTCCGGGACTGCAATCCTCGCTGCAGCTCGTGACCTACGCCGCGGCGCACATCATTCACCGGCAGGACAAGCCGATGTACCACGCCTACTTCCCGTTGAGCGGCTCGATGGCGCTCACCATCAGCACGCGCGACGGCGCGGTGTGCGAGGCCACGGCGGTCGGGAACGAGGGACTGATCGGGCTGCCCATCTACTTCGGGCTCACGTTCAGCCCCTATACGGTGCAGCAGCAAATCGAAGGCCGCGCGTACCGGGTCGCCAATCCGGCGTTTCTGGAGAGCATCCGCCGCTCGCCCAACCTGCAGCGTCTGATGCTGCGCTACTCGGCCTACACGATGCGCTTTGCGCATCAGACGGCCGCCTGCAACACCCTGCACAGCATTCGCCAGCGTGCCTGCCGCTGGCTGCTGATGGTGCAGGACCGGGCGGGGACTCCGGAGTTCGAGCTGCCCCAGGCGCTGCTCGCGGATATGCTCGGTGTGCGTCGTCAGTCGGTGAGCGAAGTCGCCACCGAATTGCGGCGCGAGGGCCTCATCCAGTACCGCCGCGGGACGATCACGATCGCCAACCGCCGCAAGCTCGAGACAGCCGCCTGCTGCGAGTGCTATGCCATCATGAACAGCTACTACGGCAAGCTGCTCGAACCGGCTGCGGCCTGAGCCGGCTGCGGCCAGAGCCTACCGCAGCTGCATCTAGCCCTTGGGGCCGCGCAGCCGTAACGTATTCGCGCGCCCCACTCGCGCGACCGCCTGGCGGTCTGAGCAGAAGCGGACTCACCTCATGAAACGTAGCCTTCCCGATCGGCTGCGCGAGCTCCTCGGTGCGGATGCCATCATCACCGCACCCGCCGAGATCGCTGCGTACCTGACCGACCAGCGCGCGCTCTATCACGGCCGCACGCCTGCCGTGGTGCTGCCGCGCTCGGTGGCGCAGATCTCCTCGCTGCTGGCGCTGTGCCACGCCGAGCGCATCGCCGTGGTACCGCAAGGCGGCAACACCGGCTACTGCGGAGGGGCCACGCCGGACTTCTCCGGTGAGCAGCTGGTGCTCGCGCTCAAGCGTCTCAATCGCATCCGCAGCGTCGATGCGCTCGGGAACTGTCTCACGGTCGAGGCGGGCTGCTTGCTGGAGGACGTGCATGCCGCGGCCGCCGCCGCGGACCGCTTCTTTCCGCTCACATTGGGCTCGCAGGGCAGCTGCCAGATCGGTGGCAACCTCTCCACCAATGCGGGCGGCACGCAGGTCCTGCGCTACGGCATGATGCGCGATCTGGTGCTCGGACTGGAGGTGGTGCTCGCCGACGGCCGCGTGCTCGCAAGCCTCCAGGCGCTGCGCAAGGACAACACCGGCTACGCCGTGAGCTCGCTGTTCCTCGGCGCCGAGGGAACGCTCGGTATCATCACCGCCGCCACGCTCAAACTCTTCCCCGCCGTGCACACTCGCGCGTGCGCCTTCGTGGCGGTGCGCTCGGTGAGCGCGGCCGTCGAGCTGCTCGCTGAGCTGCGCACGGCGAGCGATGCTCGCGTGAGCTCCTTCGAGCTCATCCCACGCAGCGCCGTCGAGCTCGCCGCGCGCCACCTGCCCGCCGTCAGCGACCCCTTGCCGGGACCCTACCCGTGGTACGTGCTGGCGGAGTTGAGCTCCGCGCGCGCCGCCGAGCCGCTGGCGGAGATTCTCGTGCACACGCTCGCGGCTGCTCAGGAGCGCGGCCTGGTGAGCGATGCGGTGCTCGCACAGAATGAGCGCCAGGCAGATGCCTTCTGGTATCTGCGCGAGCACATCCCCGAGGCGCAGCGCCGCGACGGCGCGAGCCTCAAGCACGACATCTCGGTGCCGATCACCGCGCTTGCGAGCTTCGTCGAGCGGGCTTCTGCCTGGCTCGCCGCACACGTGCCCGAAGGGCGGCTGATCGCCTATGGGCACCTGGGTGATGGTAATCTGCACTTCAATCTCAATCAGGCCCCAGGGGTCGATACGCACGCGTTCCTCGCTCGTGCCGGCGAGGTGATGCGCTTCGTGCATGATCTGGTCCACGAGCTCGGTGGCAGCTTCAGTGCCGAGCACGGCATCGGGCAGCTGAAGGTGGGCGAGCTCGAGCGCTATGCCTCCCCGGTCGAGCTCGATCTGATGCGCGCCATCAAGCACGCCTTCGATCCGCATGGCATCCTCAATCCAGGCAAGGTATTGCGACAGGAGTCCGAATGAATCTGCGCCTGCCCACCGCCATGGCGCTTGCCATGCTCATCGCCAGCGCCGGCTGCTCCCACAGCGGGGCGCCTTCGGCGAGCGCTCCGGCGGCACCGGCCGCCAATCCGCCCGCTGCATCAGCCGCGAGCAGCGCTGCCGTGCAGGCGCCACCGGCCGCAGTTACGGGCGCCAGCGGTGCGGTCGCGCAGGCACCACCGGCCGCCGCGCAGGCGCCACCGGCCGCAGCCCCGGGGCCCGGCTACGTGATCGGCCCGAAGGGCGAACCCGTGCCCGAGGGCGCACCGCTCATCGTGCTGTCGGATGATCTGGTGCACATCGAGTACCACATCTATGGCCACGGCGAGCCGGCCGTCATCCTCATTCATGGCTGGGCGGGCAGCTCGGCTTACTGGTACGCGCAGCTCGATGCGCTGAAGAGCCACTACACCGTCGTCACGCTCGATCTCGGTGGGCACGGCGCCTCGGGCCGCAATCGCAGCGACTGGTCGATGGCCCATTACGGCGGCGACGTCGCCGCCGTCGCCAGAGAGCTGCCCAATCATCAGATCGTGCTGGTCGGACACTCCATGGGCGGGCCGGTCGCGCTCGAGGCCGCCCCGCGCATCGGCTCCCGCGTGATCGGCATCATCGGCATCGATACCTTCAGGCGCGTGGGCCTGCCGCCGCCCCGGCCGGAGGTCGTCGCCCGCGAGATCGAGCCTTTCCGGCAGAATTTCATCGGTGCGATGCGCGATTTCGTGCCCAAGCTCTTCCGACACCGGGCGGACCCGACACTGGTACGCAAAGTATCCGACGACATGTCGCATGCGACCGCGGCGGTCGCTGTCTCGAGCCTGGTGAGCCTCAACGCGATGGACTACACGAGCGTGCTTGCGGCCGTGCACGTGCCGATCATCGCGATCGATTCCGATTTCGGCGAGCCGCTCGACGTGAAGCGCATCCGCAAGGTCGTTCCGGACTTCAAGGCCGATGTGCTGCACGGAGACGATTATTTTCTGATGCTCGAGGATCCGCAGCACCTCAATCCGCTGCTGCTGCGGGAGATCCAAGCGCTCGCGGGTCATAGCTCATAGGCAAGAACTCGCGGCTCGGTGCAAGCGGTCCGCAACGGATCGACAGCGGCGCGAGCTGCAGATCGATCTCCGCCGCATCGAGCCCGGCCCAGCTCGAGACGAGCGCGCCCTGGGGACCGAGCTGGCGCAATACCAGCAGCAGCGCAGCGCGGTCGGCATCGAAGGGCCAGTCGCGGCTGTGCAGCTCGAGCTCGTAGCTGCGCCCGTCGGGCGCGAAGAAGCGCGCCCGCCCGCCCTGATCCTGCAGCTCGAGCACGGTGAGCGGCGCCGGCTGCGCGCTCGCGCCGCTCGCCCAGCGCACGCGACAGGCATAAAGGCGAGCCTGGTGCAGCTCGAACCAGTCGTAGGCGACCGTCTCGCTGACCAGCTCGTCGTCGCTCACGCGCAGCAGACGCTTGCGGTACCAGTACAGGCCGGCCCCGAGCAGCACGCGATAGTCGACGTACAGCTGCGTGGCGCCCCGCGCCTGCGTGCAGCCCCGACCGGTGGTGCCGCCGCGGAACTGCTCCACCTGGCGCGTGAGCAGCAGGTCGCAGGCGGGCAGCGACTGCAGGTCCGCGGCGCGCAGCTCACCGAGCAGCTCGACGCGCGCCTGCAAATGCTGCCAGCGCGAGGGCTCGCGAAAGGAGTACTGCCGCACACGCACCAGCACGGCGCTGCCCGGGACATCCTCCGGGCGCAGCAGCAGCTGGCGGCGCAGCGCCTGCGGGTCATCCTGCACGAACTCCTCGAGATACAGCACGTGCTCACCGAGCCATGGCAGCGAGACCGGCGCGACGACGGTGCGCACGTGCCGGTCGGTCGGCATCATCAGGCTCGAGCTCGCATCGGCATCGAACACGACTTGCTCGAGATCGTCGTAGACGCCCGCCCAGGCGCCGGTGAGCGCAGCGGCCGAGCCATCGCGATCGTCCGGGGCAGGCTGTGCGCCCGCGAGCGCCCCGCCGGCAAGCGCCCCGCAGACGAGCACCGCGCTCAGCAGCACAGCGCGGGCGCTACCGGTAGCCGAGATGCGCCGAGCCCGCCGGGGCGCGCGGGCCGCGGTGAGCGTGGGCGCGTCGCGCCGCTGCGCGCTCGGCGGTGGCGGCTGCGCGCTCAGCGGGGTCCGCCGGGCGCCGGCTCCTCGATCAGGCGCACGAGTCCTTCCTGTGCGGTGCTCGCCACCAGCCGGCCATCGCGTGCGAACACGCTCGCTCGGGCGAAGCCGCGCGCACCGGAGGCGCTCGGACTCTCCACGGCATAGAGCAGCCAGTCATCGAGCCGCAGGGGTCGGTGAAACCACATGGCGTGGTCGATGCTGGCGACGATGGCGCGGCCGCTGGCAACGGAGATGCCATGAGGCAGCGTCGCCGTCTCGAGCAGGTGGAAATCCGATACATAGGCGAGCAGGCAGCGGTTCAGCGTCTCATCATCGGGCACGTCGCTCACCGCCCGGAACCAGATCTGCCGGGTGGGCGCAGCCCCGGCGCGCTGCAGATCCTCGAGCGGCTGCACGCTGCGAAACTCGAAGGGCCGTGGCGTCGCCAGCAGGCGCCGCGTTCTCTCGGGCAGGCGCGCCAGCAGCTCGGGCGGCATCAGCGAGGTGTCCGGCAGCATCTCGGGCGCGGGCACTCGAGGCATCGCAATCTGGTGCTCGAGCCCCTTCTGCAGCTCCTGGAAGGACGCGGCCATATTGAAGATCTGCTCGCCGTGCTGGATGGCGACCACGCGCCGATTCGAGAAGCTGTGGCCGTCGCGGCTGCGGTCAACGTCGTACACGATCGGGGCGTTGCAGTCTCCGCGGCGCAGGAAGTAGGCCTGCAGGGAATGCACGATCCGGCCCTCGACGGTGCGCGAGGCGGCCATCAGCGCCTGCCCCAGCACCTGCCCGCCGAAGACCTGCGGGCTGCCGATGTCGCGGCTCTCGCCCCGGAACAGATTGACCTCGAGCGGCTCGAGCTCGAGCAGTCTCAGCAGGTCGGCGATACGCTGATCCATCGCTTAGCCGAAGCGGAATTTTCCGCTCATCAGGGTGGTGGCTACCCGCTATTGTGCCTGAGCAGCGCCGCCGCCGGCAGCCGCGCGCGGGCCACTCAGGTGTCGGGCACGCCCAGTCGCTTGTGCATGGCCGGACTGGTGGTGGTGTACTGCAAGAACTGCTTTTTCTGCGGATAGAGGTGGTGCTGGATGGCAAATGCGGCGAGCGCCGCTTCGTGAAAGCCCGAGAGGATCAGCTTCTTCTTGCCGGGATACGTATTCACGTCCCCAACGGCGAAGATGCCCGGCACGCTCGTCTGGAACCTCTCCGTGTCGACCTTGAGCGCCTTGCGCTCGAGCTCCAGACCCCACTCGGCGATCGGCCCGAGCTTGGGGTGCAGGCCGAAGAACACGAGCAGCCGATCCGCTTCGAGTGCCTGCTGGGTGCCGTCGGCGGCTCGCACGCGCACACCGGCGAGCGCGTCGCCGGCGAGGATCAGCTCCTCGGGGAGGCCTACGATGCAGCGCAGGCGACCTGCGGCCTCGAGCTCGCGCATGCGCGCCACGGAGGCCGGTGCGGCCCGAAATTGCTCGCGCCGATGCACGAGCGTGAGCGCGCGCGCCGTATGGGCGAGCTCGAGCGTCCAGTCGAGCGCCGAGTCGCCACCCCCGAAGATCACCAGGCGCTTGCCGGCGAGCTCCTGGGGCTTGCGCACGCGGTACTGGATCGTGCTCGCCTCGAAAACCTCGCTGCCGGGCAGCCCCAGACGGCGCGGCTGGAAGGATCCCACACCGGCGGCAATCACCACCGCGCCGGCATCGAAGCGCGTTCCGGCGCTCGTGAGCAAGTCGAAGCGGCCGTCCGGGCGGGCGCTGAGCGCGCTTACCTCCTCCGCCAGATGCAGCTGTGCATTGAAGGGCTTGATCTGCTGCAGCAGCCGCTCCACCAGCTCCTGGGCGCCGCACACCGGCAGCGCCGGGATGTCGTAGATCGGCTTGTCCGGATACAGCTCGGCGCACTGCCCGCCGGGAACCGCCAGCGAATCGACGACGTGGGCACCGATCCCCAGCAGCCCCAGCTCGAACACCTGAAACAGCCCGCAGGGGCCTGCCCCGATGATCACCACTTCGGTGCTGATGGGCGCGTGATCCGTGCGCCCGGGCGAGCTCGGGGAGGGCGCAGTCATCGGAACGCGGCCGCCGCGGCGCCGGCGCTCCTCTCAGGCACGGCCGGCGTTGGCGTCGGTGGGCGTATGGAAATACTCGCTCTCGGAGGCCAGCTGCTCGACGAGTCGCTTGAGCTCGGCCATCCGACCCTCCGCGGTGCTGATCGGCATGCAGTCCTGACAGCGCGGGTCACCGCACGGTTGACGCGAGTACAGCCAGTATTGCAGCGCGCCAGCGAGGAGTCCGTCCGCGATGTCCCAAAGATCGGCGTCCTTGTCCTTGTCTGCGAGCCGATTACCGAGATCCACGGCCTTCGCGAAAGCCGAGTCGAAGGTATCAGCGAGCTCTGTCATCCAGTCAGTATAAAGCACTTTCGCATGCACCCTCCTTACCCGACGGGAGGCGGCCGGGTGCTCGCCGGTGCGACTCCCCACCGGCCTTGCGAGCCGCCCGTGCGTAAGCCGCGGCCTCCCGCCGCGCGCCGCTGGGCGGGCGGGTAAGCCTTCCCCGCCGGTCAGACACCGGTAGGACAAGCCTGCGCTCCAGGCTTTTGGGACACCGTCCACGGTTCTGCCACGCCCATGGGGGGCATCATTCCCCCGCCAGGGACGATCCGTCGATGCGCTCGTGGAGCTTATGTCGCATGCGGCGGGATCCGCCCGCTCAAGGGTCCTGAAGGCCTCGCCGTGAACGCCTCCACACCTGCCCCCGACACGCGCCGGCGACTGCGCCCCGGCATCGGCACCCATCTGGTGCTGTCACTCGCGGCGGTCGGCTCGGTGGTCGTCGCCGGGCAGCTGCTGGCGAGCCGCACCACGCGCAATGCAGTCGCCGCCGTGCGCAGCATGCAGGCCGATTACGAGCCCCTGGTGCGAGCCGCGGGCACGATCATTACCAAGCTCAATGCCTACGACCGCGCCGTCACGGAGTATCTGAAAGGCGAGCTGCCGGCCGATTACGGGGCCCTGCCGGCCGCGGCGACCCAGCTCGATCGGGCCGTGAGCGTCTATCTCAACACCGCCGGGGCGGGACACCAGGAGCAGGGCAGTCTCGCCGAGCGCCTCGCACAGCACGTGCTGCGCGGGCGCGAGCTCGCGACGCGCTCCACGCAACGCAACGAGTGGGCGCGGCACCGCCACGCGCTCCTCGAGGCCGTGAGCCGTCGCATCAACTCCGCCGGCGGCGCGGGCCTGCTGATCGGGGACAATCAGGTGGTCGCCCGCCGCTCGCTCGCCGAGCTCGCCGCCGCCATCAATACCTTGCGAGCCGAGGAGGACATCGGCGAGCAGACCGCCCGTGCCGAGAGGAGCTTCCTGACGCTGCTCACGGCGAACGAAGCGGAGCTCTCGCACTCGCCCGGACGTGCGTGGCTCGAGCTGGTGCGGGAGGATTTTCAGGAGGCCGGCCGCCTGCGTGCCTACATGGAGCGCTTCGATACGACGAGCGCGGCGGCGCGGCGCGAGTTCTTCGAGGACGGCGCGACGCTCATGGCCGCCGCCCAGCGCGAGCTGCAGGAGCCCGCGCGCGCGGCCCTGGCAGGTGCCGCGCAGCGCGCCGCCGCGGCGGCCGCGGATGCGGAGCACACGCTCGATGTGACCGGCGTGGCCGTGCTCGGCGTGGTGCTGCTCGTGAGCGCGCTGCTCGCGCTCAGCATCAGCCTGCCGGTGCGCAGGCTGATGGTGGCGACGCGCCGGCTCGCGGCCGGGCACCGCGATGCGCGCGCCGCACGCGGCGGACTGGCGCAGATCGATGAGCTGGCCGGCAGCTTCAACACCATGGCCGACCAGATCGCGGCGGTCGAGCGCGAGCTGCGCACGCAGCAGAGCGAGCTCGAGCGGCGGGTCGCCGATCGCACCAAGCAGCTGCATCACCTGGCACATCACGATCCGCTCACGCAGCTGCCCAATCGCCGCCACCTCGCCGCGCGACTCACGGCCGCGCTCGCCCGCGCAGGGTCCAAGGGCCAGCGCTTTGCGCTGCTGTTCGTCGATCTCGATAACTTCAAATCGATCAACGACACACTCGGACATACCTTCGGCGACCGCGTGCTGCAGGCGATCGGCGAGCGGTTGCGCGAGGCTGCCGGTCCGCAGGCGTTCATCGCGCGTCTCGGCGGCGATGAGTTCACCGTGCTGCTCGAGGATGCGCAGTCGGCGGACGGCGTGGCCGGGCGCGCGAGCGCCCTCGTCGAAGCGCTGCAGCAACCCCTCGCCGTCGACGGCCGCGTGCTCTCCACCAGCGCCAGCGTGGGCGCGAGTCTGTTTCCGGACCACGCACGTGATCCGGATGCGCTGCTGCGCGCGGCCGACGTGGCGCTGTTTCGCGCCAAAGATCTCGGCCGCAACCGCTTCGCGCTCTACAGTCCCGAGCTCTATGACACCGCGGCGCATCAGTTCCGTATGGAGCAGGCGCTGCGGCGCGCGGTCGAGACCAACGATCTGGTGCTGGTCTACCAGCCGCAGGTGGCGCTGCATACGCTCGAGCCGGTCGGCGTCGAGGCACTGCTGCGTTGGCGCAAGCCCGACGGCCGCATCGCGGCCGCCTCCGAATTCATTCAGGTGGCCGAGAAGACCGGCCTCATGCGCGATCTGACGGCGTGGGTGCTGCGCTCGGCGACCTCGACCGTCACCGCGTGGCGCACGCTCGGCTGGCATCGGGCGAGCGTCTCGATCAACGTCTCGGCGCCGCAGTTCTTCGAGAGCGACTTCGTCGAGCACGTGTCCACGGCGCTGCGCATCACGGGGCTGCCGGCGAGCGCGCTCGAGCTCGAGCTCACCGAGACGGTGATGCAGACCGGGCCTGCGACGATCGAGGCGTTGCGTCGGCTGCGCGATCTGGGCGTGGACATTGCGCTCGATGACTTCGGCATCGGCTACTCCTCGCTCACCTCACTCGAGCAGCTGCCGATCACGCGCGTGAAGCTCGATCGCACCCTCATCGCAGGCATCGACACGAGTGCCCGCTCGGCGGCGATCGCCCGCTCGATCATCGCGCTCTGCCACGGGCTCGGCCTGGAGGTCGTCGCCGAGGGCGTCGAGCGCCCCGGGCAGCTCGAGCTGCTCGCACAATGCGGCCCGATCACGGTACAGGGCTTTCTGCTCGCGCATCCGGTGGAGATGGACGCCGCGCATCAGGAGGCGATCGCCGCGGCCGCGCGCGCACGACAGCTCCTCGATGCGAAGGCTGCGGCGGCGACGCGCGATCCGCAGCAGGGCTCGCTCATCTTCGTGACGCCGCGGCGGCATGCGCCGCGTTGAGCCGGTGTCAGGCGCGCCGCGCGTCGCCGACGGCGGCGCGCACGGTCCCCGCGTCTCGGCTACACTCGCCGGTGCATGGACATCGATCTCTCGGCGCTCGAGGCGCGCGTCATCGGCTGCCTGATCGAGAAGCAGATCACGACGCCGGATCAGTACCCGCTCTCGCTCAACGCACTCACCAACGGCTGCAATCAGAAGAGCAATCGCGACCCGGTGCTGCATCTCGAGGAATCGCTCGTGCAGGCGACGCTCGATCAGCTGCAGCGCAAGCATCTGGTGATCGAGCGGGCCGGCTTCGGCAGCCGGGTTCCCAAGTACCAGCACCGGCTCTGCAACACCGAGTACGGGCCACTGCGCTTCTCGGCTCAGGAGCTCGCCGTGGTCTGTGAGCTGCTGCTTCGCGGTGCGCAAACACCCGGGGAGCTGCGGGCGCGCGCCGCACGGATGGCGGCGTTTGCGGATGCAACCGAGATCGAGCAGACACTGCAGCAGCTCGCAACGCGCGCCGACGGACCCTTTGTTGCGCGCCTGGCGCGCGAGCCGGGGCGGCGCGAGTCGCGCTACATGCACCTCTTCAGCGGCCCCGCCCCCGCAGAGGCCCCGCCGGAGGACGCAGCCGAGCCCAGCACGGCGCCGGCAAGCCCCGGCAGCGCCGCGGCGGCGCCGGCGCCCGCGCAGCTGCTCGCGCGGGTCGAGCATCTGGAGCGCGAGGTTCGCGAGCTGCGCGCCGCAGTGGCGCTGCTGCAGTCGGCAGGGCGCGAGCCTTAGGAGCGCGCCGGCGGGCACTGCGCCGCGCGCAGCCACGCATCGCGCACACGGACGCCGAGGCTCGGCTGATCGATGAAGAAGCCATCGAGGCCCGCCGCGAGGTGCGCCTCGAGCTCCGCTGCCGCGTTGCCGAAGGCCGTGGGATCGCTGCCGATCTGCAGGGCCGGCGGCACGAAGGCGTTCTCGGCGCGAAAGGTCCAGGCGTGCACCTGCAACCCGACGGCGTGCGCCGCCGCCACGAGCGCCGTGGGTGCGCCGAGCCCGAGCGGCGCATCCGCCCGGCGTGGAATGACGAGCACCTTCTCGACACCGATCGCATCGGCGTAGCCGGCAATCTCCTCGAGACTGCTCGGCGAGAGCATCTCGCCGTAGGTACGCGCATCCCCCGCGAGCACCAAATCGTAGGGAGCACCGGCCTGCTGCATCAGCTGCACGAGCGGCAGCTCGGTACGTCGGCGCAACGCCTGCAGGTTGCCGACCTCGAAGGACTGCAGGTACACCGGCGAGTCGCGTGCCGTGTAGCCGTAGCGCTCGAGCGCCGCGAGCAGCGGTCCCTCGAGCGCGAGGCCCTGCTGCGCAAAGTAGCTCGGATGCTTGGTCTCGGGATAGACACCGATCCGCTGCGGCGGCGGCAGCCGGCGCGCCCGCGCCGACTGCTCACGCTCGCTCTCCAGCGCCCGCACGAGTGAGAGGATTTCATCGAATGTCGGGATCTCGAACTGCCCGTCGTAGCGGGTGTTCGCGGGACGAACCTGCGGAATGCGCTCGCGCGCGCGCAGCGTCTTGAGCTCCGCCAGCGTGAAATCCTCCGTGAACCAGCCCTCGAGCGCCGTGCCGTCGATGAGCTTGCGCGTGCGCCGGGCGCGAAATTGCGCGTGCTCGGCCACATCGGTGGTAGCGCCGATCTCGTTCTCGTGGCGCGCCACGAGCACGCCGTCGCGGGTACTGACCAGATCGGGCTCGATGTAGTCGGCACCCTGCTGAACGGCGATGAAATACGAGGTAAGCGTGTGCTCGGGGACGTAGCCGCTCGCGCCGCGGTGACCGATCACGATCGGCGCGCGACCCCTCGCGTGCGACGCGGCGTTCATGCCGCGCGCCGCGCGCGGCAAGGGGAAGCCGCAGCTGCGTCCGGGAGGCCGCAGGCGCTGCGGCGCCGCAGACCCCCAAGATACAGGCAACGTTGCCCCCGCGGAGGCCGCGGCAGGCGGGCGCGTCTGCGCAGATCCTGTCGACCAGCGTGTAGGATGCGGGAGCGGAACCCCCTGCGAACTGCGGCGTTTGTGAAGAACCCCATGCCAGAGCTCACCCCTAACGACATCTATTTATTCAAGGAAGGCACACTCTACCGCGCTTACGAGAAGATGGGCGCACATCCGGACGTGGTGGAGGGCGTCGCTGGCACGCGCTTCGCGGTGTGGGCGCCAAATGCCGAGGCGGTGAGCGTGGTCGGGGATTTCAACGGCTGGAACCCCGATGCGCACGCGCTCGCTGCGCGCTGGGATCATTCGGGAATCTGGGAGGGCTTCGTGGCGCACGCCGGCCCGGGCACGCTCTACAAGTATCACATCCGCTCGCGTTTCGGCGGCTACCGGGTCGACAAGGCCGACCCGTATGCCCTGCGCAGCGAGGTGCCTCCGCGCACGGCCTCCGTGGTGGCGGACCTCGCCTATGACTGGAACGATCTCGAGTGGCAGCGCGACCGCTCGCGCATGAACGCGCTCGATGCGCCGTGGTCGATCTACGAGGTGCACTTCGGGTCCTGGCGGCGCGTGCCCCAGGACCACAACCGCTCCCTGAGCTATCGGGAGATGGCGGTGCAGCTCGCCGACTATGTGGTCGAGATGGGCTTCACGCACGTCGAGCTCATGCCCGTCATGGAGCACCCTTTCTTCGGCTCCTGGGGCTATCAGGTCACCGGCTATTTCGCCCCGAGCGCCCGCTACGGCAGCCCTCAGGACTTCATGTTCCTCGTCGATCATCTGCACCAGCGCGGCATCGGCGTGATCCTCGACTGGGTGCCCTCGCACTTTCCGAGCGACGAGCACGGGCTCGCTTTCTTCGACGGCACTCATCTCTTCGAGCATGCCGATCCCCGCCAGGGCTATCACCCGGAGTGGAACAGCGCCATCTTCAACTATGGTCGCGCCGAGGTACGCGACTTCCTCGGCAGCAGCGCGCTGTTCTGGCTGCGCCAGTATCGCGCCGACGCGCTGCGCGTCGATGCAGTGGCCTCCATGCTCTATCTCGACTACGGGCGGCGCGCCGGGGAGTGGGTGCCGAACCGCTTCGGCGGCCACGAGAATCTCGATGCGGTCGAGCTCCTCAAGCACCTGAACCAGGAGATCTATCGCGAGGAGCCCCACGCGCAGACGATCGCCGAGGAGTCGACCGCATGGCCGATGGTGAGCCGGCCGACCTATCTCGGTGGCCTGGGCTTCGGGCTGAAGTGGAACATGGGCTGGATGCACGACACGCTCAAGTACTTTCAGACCGATCCGGTGTTCCGCAAGTACCAGCACAACACCCTCACCTTCTCGATCTGGTACGCATTCACCGAGAACTTCGTGCTGCCGCTGTCGCACGATGAGGTGGTGTACGGCAAGGGCTCGCTACTCGGCAAGATGCATGGCGATGAGTGGCAGCAGTTCGCCAACCTGCGCCTGCTCTACGGCTACATGTGGGGACATCCGGGCAAGAAGCTGCTGTTCATGGGCTCGGAGTTCGGCCAGAAGCGCGAGTGGCAGCACGATGAGTGCCTGGAATGGCACGTGTTGCAGTATCCGCTGCACAAGGGCGCGCAGAGCTGGGTGCGCGACCTCAACCGCTTCTACCGCGATACGCCCGCGCTCTACGAGCTGGATTTCTCTCCCGAGGGCTTCGAGTGGATCGACTGCAACGATGCCGAGGCGAGCGTCATCGCCTTCCTGCGCAAGCCGCGCAGCGGCGCTCGCCCGGTGCTGGTGGTGTGCAACTTCACCCCCGTGGTGCGTGAGAACTACCGCGTCGGCGTGCCCCGCGGCGGGATCTGGCGCGAGCGCCTGAACAGCGATGCGCGACTCTACGGCGGCAGCGGTCAGGGCAACCTCGGACAGGTGGAGGCCTCCCCGCTCGCCTCCCACGGCCGCATGCACTCGCTCAATCTGCTGCTGCCGCCCCTCGGAGCACTGTTCCTGACGCCCGAGTAGCGCGAGGGCCCATGAACCTGGCACGAGCGCCGCGCACCGCACCGCGCCTCCCCGACGACGGCGAGGCGCTGCCTGCGGACGGTGCGCGCCGCGTCGTCATCGAAAACGTCACTCCCTGCATCGCGGGCGGCCGCTTCGCCATCAAGCGCGTGAGCGGAGAGCGCGTGCAGGTCGAGGCCGACGCGTTCACCGATGGCCACGATGCCGTGGGCTGCGCGCTGCTGCATCGCTGTGAACAGGGGCCCTGGACGCGCGTGCCGATGCTAGCGCTCGGCAACGACCGCTGGCGCGCGCAGTTCACCGCGGGCTCCCCCGGACGCTGCCAGTACACCGTGCTCGCGTGGGTCGATCACCTCGCGAGCTGGCGTCGCGACATCGCCAAGAAGCAGGCAGCCGGGCAAGACCTGAGCGTCGACCTGCAGCGCGGCGCCGCGCTCGTGCGTGCCTGCGCCGAGCGCGCCGCGGGGGAGCATCGGGAGCATCTCGGTGAGTGGGCACGCACGCTCGAGCTGGCGGATGCACAGGCCTACCGGGCTTCTCAGGACCCGGCGCTGCACGAGCTCGCCTGGCACTATCCGGATCCGGCACAGAGCCTCGAGCTCGCGCCGCCCCTCGAGGTGAGCGTCGAGCGCGAGCGGGCCCGGTTCTCGAGCTGGTACGAGCTGTTTCCGCGCTCGACGGGGCGCGACTCGGGCACTCATGGCACCTTTGCCGACTGCGCCGCACAACTGCCGCGCATCGCCGCCATGGGCTTCGACGTGCTCTACCTGCCGCCCATTCATCCGATCGGCCACAGCGAGCGCAAGGGACCGAACAATCGCACGGGCGCCGGCCCCGGCGATCCGGGCAGTCCCTGGGCGATCGGCAGCGAGGCGGGCGGCCACGACGCGGTGCACCCCGATCTCGGCACGCTCGATGACTTCCGCCGGCTGCAAGCGCGCGCAGGCGAGCTCGGCATCGAGCTGGCGCTCGACCTCGCCTTCCAGTGCAGCCCGGATCACCCCTACGTGCGCGAGCACCCCGAATGGTTCCTCAGCCGTCCGGACGGCAGCATCCAGTACGCCGAGAACCCGCCGAAGAAATATCAGGACATCTATCCCTTTCATTTCGAGGGGCCCGCCTGGCGGGAGCTGTGGCACGAGCTCGCGCACGTCGTCGAGTTCTGGATCGGCGCAGGCGTGCGCATCTTCCGGGTCGACAATCCACACACCAAGCCCTTCGCCTTCTGGGAGTGGCTCATCGCGCGGGTGCGCAGCGCCCACCCAGAGGTGCTGTTCCTCGCCGAGGCATTCACGCGCCCGAAGATCATGCATCGCCTGGCCAAACTCGGGTTCACGCAGTCCTATACCTACTTCGCTTGGCGCAACACCCGCGATGAGCTCATCGCGTACTTCCGCGAGCTCACGAGCCCGCCGGTGTGCGAGTTCCTGCGGCCGAACCTCTGGCCGAACACCCCGGACATCCTCACCGAGTACCTGCAGTTCGGCGGCCGGCCGGCCTTCATCGTGCGGCTGGTGCTCGCGGCGACCCTCGGCGCGAGTTACGGCATCTACGGGCCGGCCTTCGAGCTCACCGAGCACGAGCCCCGCGACCCCGGGAGCGAGGAGTATCGCGACTCGGAGAAATACCAGCTGCGGCACTGGGATCTGGCGCGCCCGGACAGCCTCGAGGAGCTGATCGCGCGCATCAACCGCATTCGCCGCGAGCACCCCGCGCTGCAGAGCGATCGCAGCCTCGTCTTTCACGGCACGGACAACGAAACGCTCATCGCCTACAGCAAGACGGCCGCGGAGCACACCGATGTCATCATCGTGGTGGCGAACCTCGACCCGCACAATCCGCAGTCCGGCTGGCTCGATCTCGATCTGTCCGCGCTCGGGCTCACCGGCGAGCAGACCTTCCAGGTACACGACTTGCTGTCCGGTTCGAGATTTCTCTGGAGAGGTGCGCGCAATTTCGTACGGCTCGTGCCGCAATCCGCACCGGCTCATGTCCTGCTCGTGCGGCGACGCGTGCGCACCGAGCGAGATTTCGACTACTTCCTATAACCAATAGATGAGCGCACAAGTCGAGCGAACGCCCGTCCCGGAGGCGCCCATGGCGCCTGCCTCACCGGCGCCCGCGCGCGACGTTCTGTGGTACCAAGACGCGGTCATCTACGAGTGCCACGTCCGCGCCTTCTTCGACAGCAACGACGATGGCATCGGCGACTTCCCCGGTCTCACGCACAAGCTCGACTACATCCAGGACCTGGGCGTCAACACCCTCTGGCTGCTGCCCTTTTATCCCTCCCCGGGCAAGGACGACGGCTACGACGTCTCCAACTACCACGAAGTGCATCCGCAATACGGCACGCGCGCCGATTTCCGCGCCTTCATCCAGGAGGCTCACCGCCGCGGACTGCGTATCGTCACGGAGCTGGTGATCAATCACACCTCGGACCAGCATCCCTGGTTCCAGGCGGCGCGGCGCGCACCGGCCGGCTCGCGCAAGCGCAACTACTACGTCTGGAGCGATACCCCCGAGCGCTACGCCGGCACGCGCATCATCTTCGGCGACGCCGAGACATCGAACTGGAGCTGGGATCCGCTCGCCAAGGCTTACTACTGGCACCGCTTCTTCAGCCATCAGCCCGATCTGAACTTCGACAATCCGCACCTGGAGCGGGCGGTGACGCGCGTCATGAAATTCTGGCTCGACCAGGGAGTCGATGGGCTGCGCCTCGATGCCATTCCTTACCTGGTCGAGCGCGAGGGCACGAGCAACGAGAACTTGCGCGAGACTCACGAGGTCATCCGCCGCATCCGCCGCGTGATCGAGGAGCGCTACGCGGATCGGATGCTGCTCGCCGAGGCGAATCAGTGGCCCGAGGACGTGCGCGACTATTTCGGCGACGGCGACGAATGCCACATGGCCTATCACTTCCCCCTGATGCCGCGCATGTACATGGCCATCGCGCAGGAGGACCGCTACCCGATCACCGAGATCATCGACCAGACGCCGGACATCCCCCCGAGCTGCCAATGGGCCATCTTTCTGCGCAATCACGATGAGCTCACGCTCGAGATGGTGACCGATGCCGAGCGCGACTACATGTACCGCATGTACGCGGTAGACCCGCGCGCGCGGCTCAATCTCGGCATCCGCCGTCGCCTCGCACCGCTGCTCGAGAACGACTCCGATCGCATCAAGCTCATGAATGGCCTGCTGCTGTCGATGCCGGGCTCACCCATCATCTACTACGGCGATGAGATCGGCATGGGGGACAACATCTATCTGGGCGATCGCAACGGCGTGCGCACCCCCATGCAGTGGAGCCTCGATCGCAACGCCGGCTTCTCGCGCGCCGACCCGCAGCAGCTGTACCTGCCGCCCATCATGGACCCGATCTACGGATTTCAGGCGGTCAACGTCGAGGCGCAGACGCGCGACCGATCCTCGCTCCTCAACTGGATGAAGCGCATGCTGCAGGTGCGCAAGAGCTCGCAGGCGTTCGGCCGAGGCTCGATGCGCTTCATCCGGCCGGGCAACCGCAAGGTGCTCGCCTACGTGCGCGAGCACGGCGAGGACATCGTGCTGTGCGTGGTGAACCTCGCGCGCTCCGCGCAGCCGGTGGAGCTCGATCTCAGTGAGTTCAAGGGCATGGTGCCGATCGAGCTGGTCGGCCGCACCGCCTTTCCACCGATCGGGGAGCTGCCCTATCTGCTCACCCTGACGAGCTATGCGTTCTACTGGTTCCGCCTGAGCCGCGAGGCGCAGGCCCCGGCCTGGCACGAGGAGCGTCTCGCCCGCGAGGACGCCCCGGTGCTGGTGCTCATCGATGGCTGCAACAGCTTCTTTCCCGAGCAGGTGGCGCTGTGGCGCGGCGGGCTCGCCGCGCGGCTGCGCTCGCAGCTCGAGGAGCGCGTCCTGCCGCAGTACCTCGCTGCCCAGCGCTGGTACGCGGCGAAGGGCGTGCCGATCGCCCACGCGCGCCTCGCCGATCACTGCATCTGGCCCGGCGGCAAGCACCAGTGGCTGGTGGCGCTCTTCGACGTGGACAGTGCGGGGGATACCTCCCGCTATTTCGTGCCCCTCGCGCTCGCCTTCCAGGAACCCGAGGCGCCGGCCTGGGCGCGCCTGCAAGCCGCAACCGTCGCGCGCGTGCGCCAGCAGGCACGCATGGGCGTAATCGCCGATGCCCTCGCGGACGAGGATTTCTGCCGCGCGCTCATCGAGCAGATCGGCGCCGGCGGCGAGCGCGCGCTGGCGCGCGGGCGGCTGCGCTTTACGGCGACACGCGCGTATGCGGAGCTGCGCGGCGAGGCCGGCAGCGCGCTCGCGATCAGCCAGCCGCTCGCCCAAAGCAGCAATACCGCGCTGCGCATCGGCGAGCGGCTCTTCCTCAAGGCCTACCGGCGCATCCAGAGCGGCATCAATCCCGAGCTCGAGATGGGGCGCTTTCTCACCGAGGTGGCGCGCTTCCCCAACATCGTGCCGCTCGCAGGCTCCGTCGAATACCTTGCGAGTGATGGCTCGATCGCCACATTGGCACTGCTGCAGGGCTTTGTGCAGAACCAGGGCGACGGCTGGGACTATACCCTCAATTATCTGGTGCGCTTTCTCGAGGAGCGGCGAACGGCGGCGCCGCTGCCCCCGGATGCGCACGGTGCTTATCTGGCGCTCGTCCACACCCTTGGACGGCGCACCGGCGAGCTGCATCGCGCACTCGCGACGCGCACCGAGGATCCGGCCTTCGCCGCCGAGCCGATCCGCACGCAGGACCTCGCCCGCTGGCGCGAGCGCGTCGCGAGCGAGGCCGCGGCGACACTCGATGTGCTGGCACGTGCCGAGCTGCCCGAGGCGGTGCGCGCCGATGCGAGCGTCCTGCTCGGGCGGCGCGCGCTGCTGCTCGCGCGCATCGCCGTGGCGCCCGCCGCCGCCCAGGGCCTGAAGATTCGCCAGCACGGCGACTACCATCTCGGACAGGTGCTCCTGCAGCGCAACGACTTCGTGATCGTCGACTTCGAGGGCGAACCGGCACGCTCCCTCGAGGAACGACGCGAGAAGATGACGCCGCTGCGCGATGTGGCCGGCATGCTGCGCTCGTTCGTGTACGCACGCCACGCGGCGCTGCAACGCTGCACGCTCGAGACGCACGAGGACTGTGCGCGCTGGAGCCACCTGCTGATCGACTGGGAAGCGCAGACCCGCGCCGCCTTTCTCGAGGCCTACGATGCCGCTGCCGCGGGCGAGCTCTATCCGGGGCTGCACGCGGTGAGGGGCCTGCTGCAACTGTTCGAGCTCGAGAAGGCGCTCTACGAGCTGCGCTACGAGCTGCGCAACCGTCCCGATTGGGCGCACATTCCGCTCGCGGCGGTGCTGCAGCTCACGAGCGAGCACCCATGAGCGAGCGCGCGAGCCCGCTCGGTACGCGCATCTCGGCGGTGTGGCCCGGACAGCCCTACCCGCGCGGAGCCACCTGGGACGGTGAAGGGGTCAACTTCTCGCTCTACTCCGAGCACGCGACGCGCGTGGAGCTGTGCCTGTTCGATCCCTCCGGGCGCCACGAGCTGCAGCGCATCGAGCAACGCGAGCGCACCGATCTGGTCTTTCATTGCTATCTGCCCGAGGCGCGACCGGGCCTGCTGTACGGCTATCGCGTCCACGGACCCTACGAGCCCGAGCGGGGTCATCGCTTCAATCCCAACAAGCTGCTGCTCGAGCCCTACGCCAAGCTCATCGAAGGGCGGCTGCGCTGGACGGATGCCCACTTCGGCTACCGTGTCGGACACACGCGCGCGGACCTGTCCTTCGATCGGCGCGACAGCGCAGCGGGCATGCCGAAGTGCCGGGTGATCGACCCGGCCTTCACCTGGGGCGACGATCGGCCGCCACGCACGCCCTGGCACGATACGGTCATCTACGAGATGCACGTGCGCGGCATGACGATGCGCCATCCGGAGGTTCCCCCGGAGCTGCGCGGCACCTATGCCGGCATCTCCACCGCGCCGGTGATCGAGCATTTGCTGCGCCTCGGCATCACCGCCGTCGAGCTCATGCCGGTGCATCTGTTCGTCGATGACCGCCATCTGCTCGATCGCGGCCTGCGCAATTACTGGGGCTACAACACGATCGGATTCTTCGCCCCGGAGATGCGCTACAGCGCCACGGGTGCGATCAACGAGTTCAAGACCATGGTGAAGACGCTGCACTCGGCGGGCATAGAGGTCGTCCTCGATGTGGTCTACAACCACACTGCCGAGGGCAATCAGCTCGGCCCAACCCTGTGCTTTCGCGGCGTGGACAATGCGACCTACTATCGTCTGGTACCCGACGATCCGCGCTACTACATGGACTTCACGGGTACCGGTAACACACTCAACCTGCAGCACCCGCGCGTGCTGGCGCTCATCATGGATTCGCTGCGCTACTGGGTGACCGAGATGCACGTCGACGGCTTTCGCTTCGATCTCGCCTCGACGCTCGCCCGCGAGCTGTACGAGGTGGATCGCCTCGGCTCCTTCTTCGACACCATCACGCAGGATCCGGTGCTCTCGCAGGTCAAGCTGATCGCGGAGCCCTGGGACGTGGGCGAGGGAGGCTACCAGGTGGGCAATTTCCCACCCGGCTGGAACGAGTGGAACGACAAGTATCGCGACACCGTGCGCTCGTACTGGAAGGGCGATGGCGGGCTGATCGGGGAGTTCGCGCGGCGCTTCTCCGGCTCGGCGGACCTGTACGAGGCGAGCGGACGCAAGCCGCACGCCAGCATCAACTTCGTCACGGCGCACGATGGCTTCACGCTCGAGGACCTCGTGAGCTACAACGGCAAGCACAACGAGGCGAACGGCGAGGAGAACCGCGACGGCAGCGACAACAACCGCTCCTGGAACTGCGGCGTGGAGGGGCCGACGCAGGATCCGCAGGTGCGCGCGCTGCGCGAGCGTCAGAAGCGCAATCTGCTCGCCACGCTGCTGCTGTCGCAGGGCGTGCCGATGGTCCTCGGCGGGGACGAGCTGAGCCACACGCAGCTCGGCAACAACAATGCGTATTGTCAGGACAACGAGCTCTCCTGGCTCGACTGGAACCTCACCGAGGAGCAGCAGCAGTTCCTCGAGTTCGTGAGGCGCATCATCCTGCTGCGCCGTGAGCATCCGGTATTCGCGCGGCGGCGCTTCCTGCAGGGCCGTCCCCTTCCCGGCGAGCTCACCAAGGACGTGGCATGGCTCACGCCCGCGGGCACCGAGATGAGCGAGCACGAATGGGACCAGCAGTTCGCCCGCTGCCTGGGCGTGTACCTCTCGGGTGCGGCGCTCGAGCGCATCGACCGGCGCGGCCGCCCGCTCAAGGATGAGAACTTTCTGCTGCTGCTCAACGCGCACTACGAGCCGATACCGTTCGTGCTGCCGCCGTCTCGACCGGGCCACCGCTGGCGCACCGTGCTCGATACGGCAGCGGCGCGACCACCCGCGGCAGCCGAGCTGCGCGAGCCGGGTGCGAGCTATCCGCTGCAGGGACGCGCGCTGGCGCTGCTCACGGAGACCCCAGGATGAGCGAGAGCTTGCCTGCCGCGCGCGCCGTGCGCGCACATCGCATGCCTTTCGGCGCGCAGCTGCAGCCCGACGGCGGGGTGCGCTTTCGGCTGTGGGCACCCGGCGCGCGGCGCGTCGAGCTCGCGCTGCTCGAGGGCGCGCAGACGCTGCGGCTGGCGCTCGAGCGCAAAGCGGCTGGCTGGTTCGAGCTCCGCACCTCGCGGGCGGGTGCCGGCTCGCTCTATCGCTTCGCGATCGACGGCGAGCTCGAGGTGCCCGATCCGGCATCGCGTTTCAACCCTCGGGACGTGGACGGCCCGAGCGAGGTGATCGACCCGGGTGCCTTCGCCTGGACCGATACGGGCTGGTCGCCTCGCCCCTGGCACGAAGCCGTGATCTACGAGCTGCACGTCGGCACCTTCACTGCGGAGGGCACCTTCGCGGGGGTCGAGTCGCGCCTGAAGCAGCTCGCCGAGCTCGGCGTCACCGTGCTCGAGCTCATGCCGATCGCGGATTTCCCGGGCCGTCACGGCTGGGGCTACGACGGGGTACTGCCCTTCGCGCCCGATGCGAGCTATGGCACGCCGCAGGCTCTCAAGTCACTGGTGAATGCTGCGCACCGGCACGGTCTCGCGATCATGCTCGATGTGGTCTACAACCACTTCGGCCCCGAGGGCAACTACCTCTCCCGCTACGCGCCGCAGTTCTTCACCGAGCGCCACCACACGCCCTGGGGCGCCGCCATCAATTTCGATGGCCCCGATGCGCGCCCGGTGCGCGACTTCTTCATCCACAACACGCTCTACTGGCTCGAGGAGTATCACCTCGATGGGCTGCGCTACGACGCGGTGCATGCCATCCGCGACGACAGCACGCCGCACATCCTCACGGAGATCGCGCGCGCCGCGCGCCGCGGCCCCGGACACGACCGCCCCGTCTATCTGGTACTCGAGAACGCAGGCAATCAGGCGCGCTTTCTCGGTGCGCCCGGCGCCGCCGATACCTTCGATGCGCAGTGGAACGACGACGTGCACCACTGCCTGCACGCGATTCTGACGGGCGAGTCCGACGGCTACTACCAGGACTATCACGAGCGCCCGCAGGCGCTGCTGTGCCGCGGGCTCGCGGAAGGCTTCGTCTACCAGGGAGAGCACTCGGCTCACGAGGGGCACGGGCGCGGCGAGCCGAGCGGGCACCTACCCCCGACGGCCTTCGTCAATTTCCTGCAGAACCACGATCAGATCGGCAACCGCGCGCTCGGGGAGCGCATCGCAGCGCTGGCCTCGAGCGAGGAGCCGCTGCGCGCGGCGACGACCGTGCTGCTGCTCGCCCCCTCCCCTCCGCTGCTCTTCATGGGGGAGGAATGGGCGGCGTCGGGGCCGTTCCCGTACTTCTGCGATTTCGGTCCCGATCTCGCCGTCAAGGTGCGCGAGGGCCGCCGGCGCGAGTTCTCGCGGTTCGCGCGCTTCAGCGACCAGCGCGGCCTCGATCAGCTGCCCGATCCCATCAGCACCGAGACGGTGCGCGCGGCGCGCCTCGACTGGAGCGAGCTGTCGATAGCGGCGCATGCGCGCATGCTCGATCACTACCGCCGGCTGCTCGCCGTGCGACACCGCGAGATCATGCCGCGCATTCCCGAGATCCGCTCGGGCCGCTGCATCAAGCTCGAGCCGAACGGCGCCTTTGCGGTCGACTGGGTGCTCGCCGACGGCGCGATGCTGCATCTGCTCGCCAATCTCACGGCGCGTCCCGTGCCGATCGTGACGCGCCCCTTCGGCAGGCTCATCTTCGCGACGCATCCCAACATCCGCGCCGCCGTCACGCGCAACGAGCTCGAGCCCTGGAGCGTGACCTGGCTGCTGGAGCGCGCCGATGCCGGCTGATGCCGGCGCGCTGGCGGCGCTGCAGGGCAGCGCCCGCGCCCCCCCGGCGCGGCGCGCCTGCATCCCGCGCGCCACCTACCGCGTTCAGCTCAACGCCTCCTTCGGCCTGCGCGATGCCAGTGCCATCGTGCCCTATCTCGCAGCCCTCGGCGTGAGCCATGTGTACTGCTCGCCGTACTTTCGGGCGCGCCCCGGCAGCGTGCATGGTTACGACGTGGTGGATCACAACCACATCAATCCCGAGATCGGCACGGCGCAGGATCTCGATCGCTTCGTGGAGCTGCTGCGGGCGCACGGCATGGGGCACGTGCTCGACATCGTGCCGAATCACGTCGGCATCATGGGCTCGGACAATGCCTGGTGGCTGGATGTGCTCGAGAACGGCCAGGCCTCGGCGTACGCCCAGTACTTCGACATCGACTGGCAAAGCGATGACCCGGCGCTCAACGGCAAGGTGCTGATTCCGATCCTGGGGGATCACTACGGCCACGTGCTCGAGCGCGGCGAGCTGGTGCTGCGTTTCGAGCGCGATACCGGCTCCTTCGCCATCTTCCATCACGAGCACCGTCTGCCGGTGGATCCGCGGGACTATCCGCTCATCCTGAAGCGGGCGCTCGAGATCGCGGGGAGCGAGCGGCTCGGCGAGGAGGACGGCGCCGACTTTGCGAGCCTCATCGATGCTTTCGGGCATCTGCCGCATCGGGACGCGGACGCTCCTGCGGCGCGCGAGGAGCGCCAGCGCGACAAGGAAGTGCACAAGCGCCGACTGGTGCGCATCTGCGGCCGCAACGCCGCCGTACCCGAGGCGATCGGCGCCGCCGTGCAGGCGCTCAACGGCACTGCGGGCGATGCGGCGAGCTTCGACGAGCTGCACCGGCTGCTGGAATCGCAGGCCTATCGGCTCGCCTACTGGCGCGTCGCCTCCGACGAGATCAACTACCGCCGCTTCTTCGATGTGAACGACCTGGCGGCGCTGCGCATGGAGAACGAGGCGGTCTTCGAGGCGACGCATCGGCTCGCCTTCGAGCTCGTCGCAGCCGGCAAGCTCGATGGGCTGCGGATCGACCATCCGGACGGGCTCTATGATCCGGTGCAGTACTTCCGGCGCCTGCAGCAGCGTGCAGCCGTGATGGTGGCGGCGGCCGCGCCCGGCTCGAGTGCGGATGCCGGCACCGGCGAGCGACCCCTGTACCTGGTAGTGGAGAAGATCACCGCGAGCTTCGAGCACCTGCCCGAGGACTGGCCGGTCCACGGCACCACCGGCTATCGCTTCGTCAACGTCGTCACCGGCCTCACCATCGACGGCAGCGCCAAGGCGCGCCTCGATCGCGGCTATCGCGCCTTCACCGAGCTCACCGCGTCCTGGCCCGACGTGGCATACGAGTCGAAGCGGCTCATTCTCTCGAGCTCGTTGGCCGCCGAGCTCAACGTGCTCGCCACCGGGCTCGCGCGCATCGCGCGCGCGGAGCGCAATACGCGCGATTTCACCGAGAACACCCTCAAGCAGGCGCTGATCGAGGTGATCGCGTGCTTTCCGGTCTATCGCACCTACATCGCGGCGCAGGTCTCGGGCGAGGATCGCCGTTACATCGATTGGGCGATCGCCAACGCGCGGCGCCGCGGAGCGGGAATCGACGGGGCGGTATACGACTTCGTGCGGGCGGTGCTGCTCGGGGAGGCAACCGCCGCGCTCGCGCACGTGGCGCCCCTCGCCCGCGCCTTTGCCATGAAATTCCAGCAGGTCACGGCGCCGGTGACGGCAAAGGGTGTGGAGGACACCGCGCTCTATCGCTTCAATCGGCTCGTCTCGCTCAACGAGGTCGGCGGCGAGCCGGATGCCTTCGGCACCAGCGTGCGCGCCTTCCATGCCGATGCACAGTACCGGCTGCGACACTGGCCGCACGAACTGCTCGCCAGCTCCACGCACGACACCAAGCGCTCCGAGGACGTGCGCGCACGCATCAACGTGCTCTCGGAGATACCGGGGCAGTGGCGTCGCGCACTCGAGCGCTGGCGGCGCATGAACCGCTCGCGCAAGCGCGAAGTCGACAATCAGCCGGCACCGAGCGCCAACGACGAGTATCTGCTGTATCAGACGCTGCTCGGCTCGCTGCCGCTCGAGGCGCTCCCCGAGGGCGCTCCGACCGATTGGACGGAGGAGTACCGCAAGCGCATCGAGGCTTACCTGCTCAAGGCCGTACGCGAGGCAAAGCTGCACACCAGTTGGGCGAACCCCAACGCAGCCTACGAGGAGGCACTCCGGCAGTTCATCACCGGGCTGCTCGAGCCGCGCGCGGGAAACCTGTTTCTCGCGGACCTGCTGCAGCTCGCCCGTCCGATCGCCCACGTAGGCCTGCTCAACGGCCTCTCCCACACCCTGTGCAAGCTCACCGCTCCGGGCGTGCCGGACACCTATCAGGGCAGCGAGCTCTGGGATTTCTCCCTGGTCGATCCGGACAACCGTCGGGCGGTCGACTACCAGCGGCGCCGCGAGCTGCTCGAGTCGCTGAACGGCTGGGAGAGCGCCGCGCCCGCTGCGCGCAACGCGCGCCTGCAGGGCATGCTCGAGCGGTCGCACGATGGGCTTCCCAAGCTGTTTCTCATCTGGCGCGTACTGCAGTACCGGCGCGCGCACGAGGCCTTGTTTGCCGAGGGCGACTACCTGCCGCTGCGGGTACTCGGCAGCCATGCCGCCCATGTCTGTGCATTCGCACGACGCCTGGGCGAGGAACGGCTGCTGGTCATCGCTCCGCGGCTGTACCACCGCCTGCTGCAAGGCGCGATGCGGCAGCCGCTCGGGGCGCAGGTCTGGGCCGACACTCGCATCGAGCTACCGGCGGAGCTCGCCGCAACCGCATACCGCAGCTGTCTCGATGGCACGGCGGTGCGGGCGGACGGCACCGATGGGCGGCACGCGCTGGCGCTCGCCACCGTACTCGCGCAGTTTCCGGTGGCCCTGCTGAGCGGCGTCGCCGCCGAGGTGCGCAAGTCATGAGCGCGCGCATCCTGGGCTACGGCGTACTGGCGATCCTGCTGATCGTGCTGCTCATCGCCAACTGGCACCTGCTTGCCGCCTCCACCGCCTTGAACCTCGTGATCGCGCACCTCACCGCGCCGCTCATCGTGCTGATGCTGATCATCGCCGCGCTGGCGCTGCTCATCGACGCGCTCGCGCACGCCGTGGAGCGGCGGCTGTGGGGGCAGGAGCGACGCGCTCTCGCGCGCCAGATCGAGGAGTTGCGCGTGCGTGCCGATCAGGCCGAGGGCTCGCGTCTCATCGCCCTGCAGGCGACCATCGAGCGCGAGCTCGCCGCCATTCGCGCGCAGCTCGAGCGCATCCCCCCTCAGCGATAGCCGCGTGCCTGCAGCGAGAACAGGTGGGCGTAGCGGCCACCGAGCCGCATGAGGTCCTCGTGGCTGCCGCGCTCGATGATCCGGCCGCGCTCGAGCACCGCGATCTGATCGGCCATGCGCACGGTGGAGAAGCGATGTGAGATCAGGATGGTGATGCGGCCCGCGGCCAGATGGCGGAAATGCTCGAACACGTCCGCCTCCGCCTGCGCATCCATCGCAGCGGTCGGCTCATCGAGCACCAGAATGTCGGCGCGGGTGCGCATGAACGCTCTCGACAGAGCGATCTTCTGCCACTGTCCGCCCGAGAGCTCACGGCCGTCGCGAAACCACTTGCCGAGCTGTGTCTGATAGCCCGCCGGCAGGGTCTCGATGAACTCGCTCGCCCGGCCCTTGGCGGCCGCCTCGCGCCAGCGTCCCTCGTCCTCGAAATAGCGCTCATCGCCCGCACCCACGTTCTCCCCGACGAGCATCTGATAGCGGGTGAAATCCTGAAAGATGACTCCGATGCGCTGGCGCAGCGCCTGCTCGTCCCAGGATGCGAGATCCTGACCGTCGAGCAGGATGCGACCGCTGCTCGGCGCATACAGCCGCGTGAGCAGCTTGATGAGCGTGGTCTTACCCGAGCCGTTCTCGCCCACGAGCGCGAGACTCGCCCCCGGAGTGAGGTGCAGGCTGATGTGCTCGAGCGCCGCCTCCTGCGCCCCGGGATAGGTGAAGCTCACAGCCTCGAAGCGCACGCCGTCCAACGGATCCGGCCCGTGCACGAGCGAGCCCGTCGGCTCGGGCACCGGCGTCTCGAGGTACTCGTACAACGTCGACAGATACAGGTTGTCCTCGTACATGCCGCCAACCGCCGAGAGCATCGCCGACACCGCGGACTGCCCCTGGCGAAACAGCGCGAGGTACATGGTCATCTGCCCGAGCGTGATCAGGCGCCGCACGGTGCTCACCGCGATCCAGGCATAGGCACCGTACAGCGCACCCGTGCCGATCAGCCCCAGCGCAAAGCCCCAGGCATCGCGGCGGATCGTGAGCGCGCGGTCCTCGGCGTACAGACGATGAAAGATGTCGCGATAGCGGTCGAGCAGCCGCGAGCCGAGGCCGTAGAGCTTGACCTCCTTGGCGTGATCCTCGCGCGCGAGCACCGTCTCCAGGTACGTCTGCATCCGCGTCTCGGGAGAGCGCCAGCGAAACAACCGGAAGGCATCGCCCGAGAATTTGGTCTCCGCAACGAAGGCGGGCAGTCCGGCGAGCAGTAGCACCGCCACCGCCCACGGAGAGAAGTGCACGAGCAAGGCGCCGTAGCTCACGAGCGAGATCGCATTCTGCGCGAGCCCGAAGGTGCGGGTGACGAGGCTCAGCGGGCGCGTGGAGGCCTCGCGCCGGGCGCGGGTCAGCTTGTCGTAGAACTCCGAATCCTCGAAGTGCTGTAACTCCAGGGTGAGCGCCTTCTCGAGAATCATGACGTTCACGCGCTGGCCGAGCTGCGCCCGCAGCAACGACTGGCATAGCGATAACCCGCGCTGGGCGGCCGCGATGGCCGCCACCAGTGCCCCCTCGAGAACGACGAGTTCCACGACGTGGCCGATCGGTGTGCCGGGGGAGCGCAGCGCGGCGACCACGGCATCGACGATGAGCGAGCCGATGTAGGCGACCGAGGCCGGCAGTACACCGGCGACCAGGGTGAGCACGGCAAGCGCCAGGGTGAGCGGGCGGCTCGTCTGTACCACGAGCTCGAGCGCGCGGCGGCTGTAGCGAAAGACGCTGAAAAAGCCGCGCAGAGAGCCGCGGCCCGGTGGCTCCGGAGCGGCACTCGAGCGGTGGCCGGCGGGCAGGCGCTGCGCGATCAATCGGATAGCGGCCGGGCAGCCGAGGTGTCGGGTCCTGCCGCCTGCTCATCGGGCGGCACGAGACGCTTCACGGGCTCGGGACGCACGCCGGTAATCAGCCGCGAGCCGCGGCGAAAGAAGAGGTAGTCGTAGATCCAGGACGAGAGCACGGCGAGACGGTTGCGAAAGCCGATGAGCACGGTCACGTGCAGCGCGAGCCAGGCGAGCCAGGCCGCCAGGCCGCCGAAGCGCACACGGCCGATCTCGACCACGGCGCGCGACTTGCCGATGGTCGACATGGAGCCGTAGTCGCGATAGCGAAATGCGGGGGCGCGCGCGGTGGCGCTACCGCCGAGCTCGGCCCGAATCACGCCCGCAACGAAACGACCCATCTGTATCGCCCCTTGTGAGACCCCGGGGACCGGGCCAGCGCCCGGTTGCTCGAGATAGGCCGCATCGCCGATGACGAAAGCGCCCGGGTGCCCGGGGATCGAGCAGTCGGGCTGCACCGCGACGCGACCTGCCGGTGCGAGCGGCACGCCGAGCGTTGCCACCAGGGGCGAGGCCCGCACGCCGGCGGCCCAGATGACATTATAGCTGCGCAGCCGCTGCTCCCCGAGCTCCACACCATCGGCCTGCACGGCGGTGACGCGCCGCCCGAGCAATACCTCGACGCCAAGGGCCGTGAGCTGGCGCAGCGCTCGGGCGGAGGAATCCGGATGCAGCGCCGGCAGCAGGCGCGGCCCGGCCTCGATGAGCACGACGCGTGCGCGGCGTGTGTCGGCGACGCGAAAGTCGCGCGGCACCACATCCACCGCGAGCTCCTTGATGGCCCCAGCAAGCTCGACTCCCGTCGAGCCCCCGCCGATGATGAGAAAGCACAGATGCGCGGCGCGCTCGGTGCGGTCCGCCTCCATCTCCGCCGCCTCGAAGGACAGCAACAAGCGCGAGCGGATGCGCGTGGCCGCCTCGATGCTCTTCATTCCCGGGGCGCTGCCGCCCCATTCGTCGTGCCCGAAATAGTTATCGACCGAGCCGGGGGCGAGGATCAGGTAGTCGTACCCGATGGGGCTGCCGTCGACGTACACACAGCGCTCGGCGAGTCCGACGCGCTCGACCTCGCCCAGCAATACGTAGGCATTGGGTTGCTTGCGCAGGATGCGGCGGATGGGCTGAGCGATGTCGGCGGGCGCGAGGGCGGCGGAGGCGACCTGATAGAGAAGCGGCTGAAAGAGATGGTAGTTGTTGCGGTCGATGACCAGCACCTGCGCCCGCGCACGCGCGAGCGCACGCGTGGCGAACAGGCCGCCGAAGCCGCAGCCGACCACCACCACGCGCGGTACCGACCTCAACATGCGCGCAGTGTGCGGCCGCGCGCGCCGCCGCGGCAAACTCAGTGCGGCGGGCCGGAGATCTTCGCGTGCTCCCCGAGCGCGCGCGTATCGCCCGTGGCAATCGCCTTGGCGAGCCCGAACATGCGCTGCATGCGGCTCTCGGGCGCATCCCAGTACTCGGCCTGCTCGATCTGCACGCA
Source organism: Steroidobacteraceae bacterium (assembly GCA_035504015.1). Taxonomy (GTDB): domain Bacteria; phylum Pseudomonadota; class Gammaproteobacteria; order Steroidobacterales; family Steroidobacteraceae; genus JASHUC01. Next base: position 36,884 of record DATJSR010000017.1, on the reverse strand, counting down.
AAGCAGCGCCAGATCCGGATCATCGACGCCACGCGGAAACCACGGCTCGACCCACGGCGTCCAGAGCGAGCGCATCCTCGCGCGATCCCGCACCAGCTCGGCCGGGCCGGAGACCGAGACGTAATCCTGCTTGTCCGGATCGGAGTAGCTGAGATTGACCTGCTTGTGGTGGGCGATCTCCTCGATCTTGGGCGCACTCACCGAGGTGAAGAACCAGAGTCGGCCGGCTGAGTCGAGCTGCAGGGTCGCGAGCGGACGGCTGCGCAGCGAGCCGTTGGGCTCGAGCGTCGCCAGCATGGCGATGCGGGCCACGCCGATGAGCTCCGCCAGCTTCCGCATGTCGTTGGTGGCTTGCGCTTCGGTCTCCACGGTACCCTCTCCTCGAGCGATGCATCCTTGCCTGCGCCAGCAGCAAGCGCGGTGCCGCGCCCCTCGCCGTGGGCAGGGCGGCCAGCGAGCCTGCAGCGCCTCGAGCGTGGCCGTCAGCGGAAGGGATTCGTGCCGCTGTCGACGGCGTGGGCGGCGAGCAGGTACGCGGCGGCGCTCCAGGACTGCCCCGGCATGCCGCGCAGTGCCAGCGTGCGTCCGTGCAGCCACTCACTGAAACGCCACCGCCCGAGTGCGCACGCCCGGGCGAGCTGCAGCAGAGCACGGCGCGCCTCCGCGGCGCGTCCGTTGGCCACCAGCGCCAGCACCCAGAAGCCGCCCAATAGTGGCCAGATCCCTCCGTTGTGGTACTGCCAGCTGAAGTTCTGCCGATGCCGCGCCATGTACGCCCGCCAGAGGCGATCCCCGGGCCTGACGGGCCGGATCACGGCCCGCGCGGGATAGGGTTCGTCCGCCCGCGTCGCGCACAGCGCGCGCAGCGTGCGCGCTCGGCCGGCCGCATCCGGCAGAGCGAGCACGAGGGCGAGCAGATTGCCGAACACATCACCCTCGTCGCCGAAGAAGGAGAAGTTCACGAAACTCAAGTACAGACCGCGCCGGGATGCCCGCCGCAGCACGTAATCGGCGAGCAGGTGTGCACGGCGGTACTCCGAGAGTTGCGCCGAGAAGGGATGGAAGAGCCCGTTGAAGCTTGCGCGTGTCGCGCGCGCCCGCGGCAGCTGGTACAGCCGCTTGACGTAGCACCAGAGCGCATTGGTATAGAGCACGAATCCGGAGCGCGGCATGATGTCCGCCCAGTCGCTCGCCTCGTTCTGCTGCAGCAGAAAGAAACGCTGGTGCTCCTGCGCGCCAAGCCACTCGAGCGAGCGCTCGATGGCCCGCGCCTGCGCGCGGCGCAGACCGCGCGCGGCACCCCAGGTATCGAGCAGGGCGACCGCGATCAGCCACCAAAGCGTCGAGTCGATGCAGCCCAGGTACCAGAAGTCCGCCTCGCGCCGGCGCACATCGACGAACTTCGGCATCTGCCCGTTCGCCGCCTGATGCGCGCCGACGGTGATCAGTCCGCGCGCAGCCTCCTGCTGCAGCCGCCGATCACCCGAGAGCGCCATGCCGAGCGCGCAGATTGCCGCATCGCGTCCGAAGATCGCCGTATAACCGCGGCGCTCGGCGCGCGGCCCGGCAGTGGCGGCGAGAATGCCCGCGGGGGTGAGGTTCCTCTTCAGCAGCGCGATTGCCCTGCGCCGGCAGCTTGCGAGCAGCGCCGCTTCGGCCGCGCGCTCCGCGACCGATGAGCCCCGCTCACTCATGTGCGCGAGGCGGTCCGAGGGCTGGCGAATCGGGCACCCATGGAGTTGGATTATGGCATTCGTGGATACGCCGCCGGGCATGCGCCGCCGGACATGCGCCGTCCGCTCGCTCGCCCCCGGGGGCGCAGGGGCCGGTGCCCATTTGGCGCACCGCTCAGGCTTGCGACGCGACTATAGCGTCCCCATCACACGGTTCTGGTACGCTTCGCGCCCCCTGATCCGGCAGAACCCGATGCAGCGACCCATCCGCAACATTGCGATCATCGCCCACGTCGACCACGGCAAGACGACCCTGGTCGACTGCCTGCTCAAGCAGTCGGGCACCTTCGCGGCGCACGAGAAGGTCGGCGAGCGCGTGATGGATTCCAACGACATCGAGCGCGAGCGCGGGATCACGATTCTGGCGAAGAACTGCGCCATCGAGTACGGCGGCACGCGCATCAACATCGTCGACACGCCCGGACACGCGGATTTCGGCGGCGAGGTGGAGCGGGTGCTGTCGATGGTCGACGGGGTGCTGCTGCTCGTCGATGCGGTCGAAGGACCCATGCCGCAGACCCGCTTCGTCACCCGCAAGGCACTCGCCCTGGGTCACAAGGCCATCGTCGTCGTCAACAAGATCGACCGTCCCGGCGCGCGACCGGGCTGGGTGGTGGATCGTACCTTCGAGCTCTTCGATCGCCTGGGGGCGAGCGATGCGCAGCTGGACTTCCCGGTCATCTATGCCTCCGCCCTGCAGGGCTGGGCGAGCACGCAGCCGACCGAGCGCGCTCAGGACATGGCGGCGCTCTTCGAGGCCATCCTGCAGCACGTGCCCGCGCCGCCCAGCGATGCCGATGCGCCGCTGCAGCTGCAGATCTCGACGCTCGACTACAACTCCTACGTCGGGCGAATCGGGATCGGGCGCATTCGCCGCGGCACGCTCAGTGCCGGCCAGAACGTCGTGCTGCGCTATGGCTGCGAGGACCGCGGAGCCGCCCGCATCGGGCAGGTACTGAGCTTTGCAGGTCTCGAGCGCCGACCGGTGGAGGCCGCCTGTGCCGGCGACATCGTGGCGGTGACCGGGATCGATTCGGTGAACATCGGTCTCACCCTCTGTGATCCTCTGGCCGCGGAGGGGCTGCCACCGATCAGCGTCGATGAGCCGACGCTCGCCATGAACTTTCAGGTCAACACCTCGCCCATGGCCGGACGCGAGGGCAAGTTCGTGACCAGCCGACAGATTCGCGAGCGTCTGTACCGCGAGCTGCAGAGCAACGTGGCGCTGCGCGTCGAGGACACCGCCGAACCCGACATCTTTCGCGTCTCGGGCCGCGGTGAGCTGCACCTGACCATCCTCATCGAGAACATGCGCCGCGAAGGCTACGAGCTGGCCGTGGGCATGCCGCAGGTGCTGACCAGAGTGGTCGACGGCGCGGTGCACGAGCCCTTCGAGGCACTCACGGTCGATATCGACGCCGAGCATCAGGGCGCCGTGATGGAGGCACTCGGGCGCCGCCGTGCCGAGCTCGGTGACATGACGATCGACGGCCAGGGCCGGGTGCGGCTCGAGTACCGCGTACCTGCGCGCGGCCTCATCGGGTTCCAGGGAGAGTTCATGACGCTCACGCGCGGCAACGGACTCATGAGCCATATCTTCGATGGCTTCGCACCGCTCAAGGGCGAGATCCCCGAGCGCCGCAACGGCGTGCTGATCAGCAACGAGGCCGGCGAGGCGGTCGCCTATGCGCTCTTCAATCTGCAGGAGCGCGGGCGGCTGTTCGTGAGCCCCGGGGAGAAGCTCTACGAGGGCATGATCATCGGCATTCACAGCCGCGAGAACGACCTGGTGGTGAATCCCATCAAGACCAAGAAGCTCACCAACATTCGTGCCGCCGGCAAGGACGACGCCATCCTGCTCACGCCACCGATAGCGCTGACGCTCGAGTACGCGGTGGAGTTCATCGCCGCGGACGAGCTCGTCGAGGTGACCCCGCAGTCGATTCGCATCCGCAAGCGTCACCTCACGGAGCAGGAGCGCAAGCGCGCGGCACGCGCCGACGAGGCCGTTGCTTAGCGAGCGAGGCCCTGAGCCGCCTCCGTGAGCCACTCGTCCCGATCGGGTGTGGGCGGCAGCGTCGCCGCCAGGGCACGGGCTCGATCGTAGCTGGCGCGTGCTTCGCTGGCAGTTCCCGTCTTGGCCTGCACTTCGGCGAGCGCGAGCCAGTTGGGCGGATAGCGGGATTGCAGCATGACGGCACGCTGTGCCATCGCCAGCGCACCGTGAGGATCGCCGGGGCCCAGCGGCCAGCGCGGCGCTCTCAGCAGCACCAGGGCATGCACCCGCTCCGGGCCGGCGAAATCGTAGTTGGGATCGGCCGCCTCGGCACGCGCCAGGGCCGCCAGCATCTGCCCGAGGTAGCCGCGAAAGTGCAGCGGATGCTCGCGCGCAGTCAAGCCGAGCACGAGGGCATGGGCGTACTGGCACGCACCGCTTCGCGGCGCCCGTGCGAGACAGAGCGCGGCCTCCCGGCTTGCCTGCTCGAGCGCGGCGCGGCGCCGATCGTCGTCCGGGTCCTGCTCGATCTGATCGGCCGCCTTCAGCACCGCGCGTGCGAGCGTCGCAGGATCGTTGCTGGCCGTCGGCGCTGCGGCGGTGGCCCCTGCGGCGAGGTTGAGCGTCAGCGCCATGGCGAGCGCGCGCACACCGCAACGCGGGCGCGCGTCTGATTGTGTCTGCGCGTGCGGCCGCGAGTGCATAGAGCCACTAGGCTATCATTGCGCCGCGCCCGGCGCCTTCCGCGGCGTGGAGCTCCGAACCGAAATGAATCTGCCGGCCTCGCCCGCGCTTGCGTGCGCGGTACTGCTTGTGCTTGCCGCCGCGCCCGGCAGCCGGTCGAGCCTCGCTGCAGCGCTCAGCGATGCGCCACAGAGCGGGCCCCAGAGCAGCCGCAACGGGCAGAGCCCTGCGGCGGCAGGCGCCGACACCGCCCCGCAGGGACCGCCAGCCAGTGCGGCGCAGCCGCTAACCGCGCCGCACGCCGCCGGCTTGGCACGCTTCTTTGATCCCGCCACCGCGCCCTTCATCCCGATACCGGAGATCGATGAGGACCCCTACAGCGGTACCACACTCGGACTCATTCCTACCGTACTGGTCACCAACGACGAGGGCGAGATTCATCAGATCATCGCCCCCGATGTGATCCATAACCAGTATTTCGGCTGGGGCGCGCGCGCGCGTTTCTTCGACTACCTCTCCGACAACACCCAATGGTCCGTGGTCGGTGGCGGCAAGCAGCGAGTGGAGAGCGAATTCGACGGCGAGTACAACGCCGGGCTGCTGCGTGAGGATCCGTGGTCCTTCACCGAGAGCGCGATCTACGACCGCAACGGCAGCCCCCGTTTCTACGGCATCGGCAACTTCACCACGCTCAGGGGGCAGACCAACTACACCGACCAGCAGAAGTATCTGCAGACCACGATCGGCCGCAATCTGAGCCACATCTGGCAGCTCGGCTACACCAACCGGACCCGCAACGTGTACATCTCCCCCGGACAGATCAGCGGCATCCCCTCCATCCAGGTGCTCTACCCGACGACCGTGCTGCGCGCGCAGAAGCGCGAGGTGCTGAACCGCATCTACATCACTCGCGACACCCGCAACGACACGATCGTGCCCACGACCGGCGGCGCATGGGCCTCCTACGTCGGGGCTGCAAGCGGCACCGGCATCGTCAACGGCGATCTGTACAGCGAGGTGGGACTCGATGGACGTGAGTTCTGGCAGCTAGGCAACGGCGTGCTCGCCATGCACGTCGATCTGCGCTACGAGCCACGCACCGCGCGCACGCACGACATCCCCTTCTGGGCGCTCTCCGCCATCGGCGGCGACGAGTCCACGCTCGGGGGTGATCAGCCGCTGCGCGGCTACGGCGAAGATCGCTTCGTCGACCGGAATGCTTTCTCGACCAGCGTCGAGTACCGCCAGCGCATCGCCACCATCAACGCCGTCGGCACGCGCATCCGCCTGGAGCTGACTCCCTTCGCCGACGCGGGACGCGTCTTCAGCGCCGCCGGCACGGACTTCCTGTCGCATCTGCACCCGGTGAGCGGCATCGGCCTGCGCGGCATCGCGGCACCCTTCGTGGTGGGCTATCTCGACGTGGGATATGGCAGCGAGGGCTTCGCCATCTTCACCGGTCTCAACTATCCTTTTTAGATTTGGCGCAAACAAGCCTTCGGCCGTTTGCGCGGATCGTGCCTTCGTTGGCGGCGGCCAAAGGCGTGACTTTGGCCGCCTGCGCCGCCGCTACACCGACCGCGCGCCGCGGATGTCGATGAACTGGAGGAACTCCGCGCGGGTGCGTGCATCGCTGCGAAACAGCCCCACCATGCGGCTCGTGACCATCGACACGCCGCGCTTGTGCACGCCGCGCGTGGTCATGCACTGGTGCACGCCATCGACCACGACGCCGACGCCGCGCGGCCGCAGTACCTCATCGATGCACGCGGCGATCTGCGCGGTCAGCTTCTCCTGCACCTGGAAGCGCCGTGCATAGCCTTCGACGACGCGGGCGAGCTTGCTGATGCCCACCACCTTGTTGGTGGGCAGATAGCCGACGTGCACACGGCCGATGATCGGCGCCATGTGATGCTCGCAGTGGGACTCGAAGGAGATGTCGCGCAGCACCACGAGCTCGTCGTAGCCGTCCACCTCCTCGAAGGTGCGGCGCATGTACTCCCGCGGATCGACCAGATAGCCGGAGAACCAATCACGATAGGCGTTGACGACGCGCTTCGGCGTCTCGAGCAGCCCCTCGCGCGCCGGATCATCCCCGGCCCAGCGCAACAGCGTGCGCACGGCGTCCTCGGCGGCGCGGCGTGAGACTCGGGGGCGAGCGGCTCTGGGCATCGAAAGGCTCCTCGAGTGCGAGCTTGGCGGTGGCCCTCGTAGCATACCGCGGCGCCGCCGCGACGCTCAGCTGCGTGCGACCGTGAGCTGCGGCGGTCGCTTGCGGGGTACGCGCCTGCCATCTTTGCCCGGAAAGCGCGCGAGCACGGGACCGTCCCACAGCCGGATGATGCGCTGCTCGAACAGCCACGCCCCGCGCCGCCTGACGATCACGTCCTCGTAGTAGCCGGCGAAGCGCAGCAGATAGGGCGGCTCACCGCGGCACTCGGTGACGAAGGCGAAGGAGCGAACCGCGGCGCGAGTCTGACTGCCGCTGAGCAACACCTGGCTCACGTGGTGCTGACGGCCCGGAAAGTCCGGCACGCCGCGGTAGTGCTCGGCGAGTCGGCGGATGCCGGCATGGCCTTCCCAGCGATCGGGCTCTTCGAAGACCTCCTCGATCACGACCGCATCACGGGTGAAGCAGCCGAGCAGGCTCTCCACGTCGCCGGTATCGAGTGCCCAGGCATAACGGGCGAGCAGATCGTGGATGTCGAGGCGGTCGCGGACCGTCAGCGGCTTGCGGCGAGGCACACGTGCTCCTTGAGGCTCATGGCAGCAGCTGGACGGGATTGCTGAGCGTGCCGAGCCCCTCGATACTGACCGAGACCGGCCCTCCCAGCTTGTCGAGCTCGACATTCTGCACGGCGCGTGCGCCCGGAGCAGAGGCGCGCCGCAGTGCGGTGCCGAGGGAGAGCACGTCACCCGGCAGCAGCGTCATGAACTCGCTGAGAAAAGCGATCACCTCGGCAACCTTGTAGGTGAGATTGGCCGTGCTGTCCTCGGTCACGAGCTGTCCTTGATGATGGCAGGAGACCGTGAGCGCGTGCGGATCGGGGATCTCCTCGCGCGTGACCAGAAACGGCCCGAGTGGCGAGAAGGTGTCGCTGCCCTTGTAGCGCCCGGGATAGCTGACCCAGGTATCGACGTACTCGATCCGCCGGGGGTCATCGGCCTGCGGATGGATGGCGCGGTAGTGAAACGTATCCTCGCCGCGCATGCTGGGCGAGGTGATGTCGTTGTGGATGGTGTAGCCGAACACGTACTCGAGGGCGCGCTCCGCCGGAACCTCCTTCGCGGTGCGCCCGATCACGCAAGCGAGCTCCGGCTCCGGATGGCAGCGCCCGTAGCGGCGCTTGATGAGAATCGGCTCGCCGTGGCCGGTGAGCGCGTTGGCCCCCTTGATGAAGGCGGCCGGGTGAGTGGGTCCCTTGAGGATGCGATCGACGTTCGCGCTATTGTTGAGCGCGAGGCAGACGAGCTTCGAGGGGCGGCGCACCGGGGGCAGCCAGCGCACCTCCGCCGCGGCATAGCGCTGCACCTGCTGCGCATGCGCACTTGCATGCTCGAGGATGCGCGCGGCCGCGGCGAATGCCTCGGCGCCGGCCTCGATGAAGGCCTGCATGTCGGTCAAGGCGGGCAGCGCCTCGACCCCGGCGATGGGGGCGATCTCGGCCAGATCGACCAGGCCATCGCCGAGCGCCACGCCCAGGCGGTCGCGGCCCAGCGCCCGAAAGCTGGCCAGCCTCATGCACGCATCTGCAGCTCGTTCACGGCGCAGCATTATAATCGCGGCCAGCGAGCGCCGAGCGCCCGCCACGGTGCTCAAGACAAGCCTGCGGCCCGGCTTCAGGCGCCGGAGCCGCCATGGCGTTGACAGTCGGCGAGGCGAGCCCACACACTTTCGCCGCGCCGGAGCACGAGCGTCGGAGGCTTGGGCGTGCCACAGACCCGCGCGGCCGGCCGCCGGGAGCCCTGGGGCTGCAGGCGGGTAAGGTTTCGTTAGCGAGGCGAATGCGCAAGCCAGATCGATTCGATGGAGCGAGAACGGCGCGTGGGAGAGAGGCCCTGGGTGCTGCCGCAACCGTGCCCGAGGAGCACGCGGGGCCGGCGCAGCTGCAGGCGGCATCCGCCACGGCCGCCCTGTTCCAGCAGAGCGTCTGGTACCGCCTGATGAAGCTCACCAACCTGATCAACCGGCCCTTTTTCTCACGCTATGCCGAGCGCTATCACCTCACGATCAACGATGCTCGCGTGCTCGTGACCCTCGCCTCGCTGTCGAACGCCGCCGCGCACGAGCTGTGCCAGGCAACCGGTATGCACCCGATGAATGTCAGCCGCTCGGTGGCGACGCTGCGACGCCAGGGACGCATCGCCGAGCGGCGGGACCCGCAGAACGGCCGGCGCAAGATACTGCGCCTCACCGCCCGGGGATGGAGCGTCTGCCGATCCTTCGTCCCGGACATGGACCGCATGTCGCGGTTCCTGCTGTGCTCGATGTCGAGCCTCGAAGTGGAGTTCCTCAGCCGGCTGGTGGATCAGCTCGTCGAGCGGCTGGAGAGCGCGAGCGGCGAGGACAGTGCCGTTGCCCTGCGCCTGCCGCCGGCGCCCGGTAGCGCCCGCAGCCTGCGATGAGCGACGTGCGCAACGGCAACGGCGCGCCCGAGGAGGGTCGCTTCCGGGTGTTGGCGGCCGGCAGCTGCGCTGCCGTCCTGCCGCACTTCGTGGAGGGCGCCTCCGGGCCGCAGTTCCAGCTCGAGTCGTTCGCAAGTGCTGCCGAAGCGATTGCGCGACTCGAGGACTTCGCCCCCGATCTGATCTTCGTCGACGCCGAGCGCTCGGAGCTGTCGGCGCTCGAGCTGTGCCGGCGCCTGAAGGAAGATCCGGCGACGATGCTGCTGCCCGTCATCATCGTGGGCCGCAACGCGCGCGGCCGCGTCGCCGCCTTCTCCGCCGGCGCCGACGACTACGTGACGCGACAAATCTCTCGCGAGGTGCTGCTGACACGTTTGGCCGCGCTCGCGCGCCTGAGCGCCGCGCGCCGTCAGGCCGCCGCGGCCGCGCTGCAGGCGGCCGCGCATCGTGGCGAGCAGATCCGCCAGACGTTCCGCCGCTACATCTCGCCGCAGCTCGCCGATCGCATCCTCGGCAGCGCCGAGCTGCGCGACAGCATTCTCGCCGCCTCCGACATCCGCACGCGCGCCGTGGTGATGTTCGCCGATCTGCGCGGCTTCACGGGCATCTCCGAGCGGCTCTCGCCCCACGAGGTGGTGCCGCTGCTCAACGAGTACTTCTCGCTGCTCACGGAGATCACCTTCCAGCACGAGGGGACCGTTTTCCATATGGCGGGCGACTGTCTGATGATCGGCTTTGGCGTGCCCCGGGAGCAGCACGACAGTCCCGAGCGCGCGATCCGGGCCGCGCAGGAGATGCTCGATCGCTTCGCCGTGCTCGCCGATCGCTGGCGCGAGCGCCATCAGATCGAGACCGGGCTCGGCATCGGCATCAACGAGGGCGACGTGGTCGCGGGCAACATCGGCTCTTCGATGTTCATGAACTACACGATCATCGGCGATGCGGTGAACATCGCCTCGCGGCTGTGCCAGCGCGCCCGCGCGGGCGAGGTGGTGTTCTCCGGCAGCATCAAGCGCTCGCTCGATGAGCGCGGTCTCGCCATTCAGGCGATACAGCTGCCGCCGATGACGCTGCGGGGTCGCTCCACACCGATCGACATCTTCTGTGTGCCGCTCGCCAAGCGCCTGGATCTCGGCGAGGCGCCGATCCTCGAGCCCCTCGCCCCATGAGCCCGAGCCACCACCAGGGGAGCGCTTCGTGAGCTCGCAGGTCGAGACCGCCAATCTAGCGCTGTTCTGCGACTTCGAGAACATCGCGCTCGGCGTACGCGACGCCCGCTACGCGCAGTTCGACATCAAGCGCGTCCTGGAGCGGCTGCTCCTCAAGGGCTCGATCGTCGTCAAAAAGGCTTATTGCGACTGGGAGCGCTATCGCGAGTACAAGGCCGGCATGCACCAGGCGGGCTTCGAGCTCATCGAGGTCCCGCACGTGAGGCAGTCGGGCAAGAACTCCGCGGACATCCGCATGGTCGTCGACGCGCTCGACCTGTGCTACACCAAGCCGCATGTCGACACCTTCGTGATCATCAGCGGCGATTCCGATTTCTCGCCGCTCGTGGCCAAGCTGCGCGAGAACAACAAGGCGCTGATCGGCGTAGGCGTCAAGAACTCGACCTCGGACCTGCTGATCGCGAGCTGCGACGAGTTCATCTACTACGATGATCTGGTGCGCGAGCAGAAGAGCCGCCGCGGTGGCCGGCGCCGGCCTGCCGCGGAGCCGGCCGCGAGTGCGCCCGAAAGCAAGGAGCGCGAGGAGGAGCGGCGCCCGGAGGAGCGCAAGGACGAGGAGCGCAAGCCGGATGAGGAGCGCCGGCCCGAGGAGGATCGCAAGCAGGACGAGGATCGCAAGCAGGAGGCCTTCGATCTGGTGCTCTCCACGATGGACGCGCTCATCGCCGCGCGCGGCGAGGAGGAGAAGATCTGGGGCTCGATGGTCAAGCAGGCCCTGAAGCGCGTGCGGCCCGGCTTCAACGAAAGCTACTATGGCTTCCGCTCGTTCAATCGTCTGCTGGAGGAAGCCGCCGCCCGACGGCTGCTCACGCTCGAGCGCGACGACAAGTCAGGCGGCTACTTGCTCCACATCAGTTGACGGCGCCAACACGCGCCCCGCGCGTTGCTGCGCGTCCCGTGCCCGCGCCCGCGTGACTGCCCGCGCCCGCGCGAGCCTTATCGACTCGCCGGCTCGCTTGCAGCGGGCTTCGCTGCCGCCGTATGCACCGGGGCACCCATGGCTTTTGCATCGGCAAGCAGCGCCTGGCAGTTGGCATTCTTGTTGAGCCCCGGATCGACGAAGGCCGCGATCGCCGCGAAGGGGGTGGCGATGACGCCGAGGGCGGCGGCGATGGCCCCCTGAGCGACGAGCTTGCTCGCCTTCACGCCGATCGCGGGATGGCGCAAGGTTCCGGTGATCTCGATGGGCGTGCGCAACACGCCGATGCGAAACTTCTTCGGCTGTCCGTTGAGCTGCAGATCGAGTCTTTCATCGCGCAGATTAACGTCGCCCTTGCCCGTGACGATCACGACCTGCGTATCGAACACCAGCTGCTTTACCGTCGCGACGCCCTGCTGCGCAGAAAAATCGGCGATGCCACACTGCACCGGGGTCTGCTGACTCTTCTTCGTGAGGACCAACCCGAGCCCGCGCACCACATCGATGCCGGCGAACTCGGCAAACGCTTGCTCGATGTCTCCGTGGGGAATCACGATCGAGAGCGTGCCGTCCGCGCTCGAGGCGAAGGCGTGCATCGAATCACCACTGCCATGCACCCGCAGTCGTCCGACTAGCGTGCCCTCGATCAGGGGTTGTTTGCTTTGCTTGGTGTGAAACTGTGCGAGCTGCACGTTGGAGAGACGCACGTCGAGCGCCTCGGCGGGTACGCTCTGGCGAACGTCGATCACCGCGCTGCCGGCGAGGGTGCCCTGCGGCAGCGTGAAGGTGAAGGGATCGATGCGCAGCACGTTGCCCTGCAGGCGCAGCTGCAGGTCCACCTGGCGCAGCGGCAGGCTCTGGGCTCGGACCTCCTCGGCACGATAGTGCAGCGTGGCATCCATGCCCCGCAGCCGCTCTACCTGCAGCTTGGCGGTCGGCATCAGGTACGCGCTCCCGCCCTCACCAGCACCCTTGCCGGTGATCCCTTTGGTGAGCGCTTTGGCTACGCCGCGGTGGGTGGCCGCCTTGCTGGGATGGCCACTCGCATGCGAAACCTCGACCTCCTCGGCCGGGGTCGGCGCGGAGCCACCGAAGGTTGGACCCAGATCGGCAAGGTTGAGTGCGTGCGAGACCAGATCGGCGCTGAGGATCGGATGCCCCGATGCGACCTGTACGGTCACCTCTCCATGGATGTCACTGCCCCCGAGTCGGCCTTGAACCTCGCTGAACTCGAACTTCATCCCGACGCGTCGCAGATGTCCGGAGATCGAATACGGCGGCGTATTCGGCAGCGCGAGGCCGGTGAGGTAGTAGCCATCGGCCAAGTCGCGTCCGGCAAGTGACAGCGTCACATCGAGCTGACCCAGGTCGAAGGGGCGCGGCACCACGCCCCGAGCGCTCGCGCGGATATCCGCAGCCGAGATCCGCACGTCGAAGGGATAGGGCTTGTGGCTTTCCGCCCAGATGAGCGGGCCGCCGCTCATGCGCAGCGTGAAGGGCTTGCCGTTGAGCTCACCGTTGCCCTGGAGCAAAAATCCCGTGCCCGTATCGGCCGCCACCTGGCTCGCCTGCTGCCGGGCGCTGGCCACGTCTTCCCCGGAGCTGCGGGCGCTGGCGCTCACCGCGCTCGCCACGTGCGAGGGAGAGGCGGCCGAGCTCTCCGCGGATGCGCTCGCCGCCGCGCCGGCCGCGCCTGCCTCTTGCGACGCGACGCCGTTCGCCGCCTGCGCGGCGAGCGTCCCCTCGAAGCGGATCTTGCGCACCTCGTCCCGAGCGCTGAGCTTGCCGGATTCGATGAGCAGCTCGTGCAAGAGTGGCAAGCGCGTCGACCGATTCTTCGCGCCGGCGCGCTGCGACTCCCCGCCGAGCTCCCAGTTCGCGCGTCCGTCGGCGGCGCGATACAGACGTACGTCCGGCCGGAGCACCGTCACACGGGGCAGCACCAGCTTCCCCGTGAGCAGCGGCCAGAACCTGAACTGGATATCCAGTTGCTCGATGCTGAGCATCTGCCCGCCGCCCGCCCAGGCGGGATTGCCGATCTCGAGCCCGCTCACCCGAACGTGGGGATGAGGCGAGAACAGCGCACCGTGCAGCGCCGCGATGCTGACCGGCCGGTGGATGCGAGCGGAGATCGCGTGCGAGAGCGGCCCGCGCACCCAGTTCCAGTCGAAGAAGGCAATAGCGAGCAGCAGCAGCAGCAGTAGCACGGCGATGCCGATGCCGATGGGCCTGAGTGTCCGTGACATGGACTCGTTCCCGAACGGTGTACCTGGAGCTAAACGCGGGCGAGGGCTGGCCGTTCCCGGGCTGCGGGGTGCTCGCGCCGCGGCAATGTGACGGGGCTCTCATACGCCGGCGCTGAGATTCGCTACGCGCGTCGCTGTGGCTTTGCAGACATATCCTTAGAGTGCGGCGGATCCGGCCGTGGTGAGGGGCTCGCCCGCTGTGTCGATGGACTCCGATGTGCTCACCGAGCATCAATTGCTCGAGCGCCTGAGCGTCGCGACGCAGGCTGCCGGCATCTTCGTCTGGGAATACGACTGGCAGAGCCAACGCATCTCCTGGGACGACAACCGCCTCGGGCGTTCGGCCGACAACCGCCATTACGGGCAGGAGCTCGGCGCCGAGCTGTTTCGCTTCGTGCATCCCGAGGATCTCGGCATCGGACAGCAGGCCATGTCGCAGGCACTCGAGGCAGGCAGCCCCGACGCCTCCTTCCGCTACCGGCTGCGCCTTGCCGACGGCTCGATCCGTCATGTGCTGGCCTACGCGCACACCACGCTCGATGAGTCCGGCCGCCCCGCCCGCTCGGTGGGCGTGAGCTGGGACGTCACCGCGGAGGTTGAAGCGACCGCCCAGCTGCGCGCAACCGCCGAGCACGAGCGCAAGCTGCTCGAGCACTTGAGCGTGGCCGTGCACGCCGCGGGACTCGAGTGCTGGGAGTATGACTACCAGGAGGAGCGGTTCACCTGGTTCTATGGCCTCGGCGGCAACCTCATCGAGCCGGATCTGCCCATCGAGCAGATCGGCCGTCGCCGCCTCGCTGCCATGCCCGAGGGCGAGGCCGAAAGAGTCCGTCTTGCGACCCTGCAGGCGCTGGAGAGCGGCCAGGACAGCCTCGCCATCCGCATGCGCCGTTACAACACCGAAGGGCAGCTGCGGCACCTGCAGGTGTACCAGCGCTTCATGCGCGATGCGCAAGGCCGCGCGCTGCGTGCGCTCGGGGCCACGCGCGACATCACGGTGGAAATCGAGGCGGCCGAGCGCTTTCGCGCGCAGGCCGAGCAGCTGCACGATGCGCAGCGGCGGCTCGAGCGCGCCTCCCTCTCGATCCACGAGGGACACTGGGAGCTCGACCTGCTCAGCAACAAGCACTGGGCATCCAACAGCTACCTGGCCCTGCTCGGCTTCGAGCCCGGGGAGATCGAGGTCGACACGCTCGAGAAGGTCGCGGTGCTGTTTCATCCGGAGGATCGCCCGATCGGCGAGCGCGCGAGCGCCGAAGGGATCGCCCGGGGCGTGCCTTACAGCCACGAGACACGGCTGCGCAGCAAGGACGGCACCTATCGCTGGTTTCTGGTGCGTGCACAGTGCGAGCGCGATGCCTCAGACCGAGCCATTCGGCTATCGGGCTCGGTGCAGGACATCCACAAGCAAAAGCTCGTGGAGGATGAGCTCAAGGCGACGCGCGCGCGCTTCGAGCGTGCGATCCGCGGCACCCAGGACGGTCTGTGGGAGTGGGACCTGGCCGAGCAGAGCCTATGGGTGTCGCCCCGCTACGAGGCCATCCTCGGCTATGCCATGGGCAGTGTCTCCTCCGTCGCCCGCACACCCAACAGCCTGGTGCACCCCGAGGATGTGGAGATCTGCCGCAGTGCGCAGCGCGCCCATTTCGAGCGCAACGAGCCCTACGATCTCGAGGTGCGCATGCGCAACGCGGCGGGCGAGTACCGTTGGATACGCATGCGCGGGGAGGCCGACCGCGATGCGGCCGGCCGACCGCTGCGCCTGGCCGGCTCCATTCAGGACGTGAGCGAGGCGCGCGCGGCACGCGATGCGCTGATCCGCGCCTCCGAGGCGGCGCAGGCGGCGAGTCGCTCGAAGAGCGTCTTTCTGGCGAATGTCAGTCACGAGATCCGCACGCCGATGAACGGCATCCTCGGGATGACGAGCCTGCTGCTCGACACCCGGCTCGATCCCGAGCAGCGCGACTTCGCCGAGACGATTCGCGCCAGCGCCACTTCGCTCCTCACGGTGATCAACGACATCCTGGATCTGTCGAAGATCGAGGCAGGCAAGCTGCAGGTCGAATCCATCGAGATGGATCTGCCGGAGAGCGTCGCGGCAGTGCGCGCGCTGCTGAGCGTGCAAGCCGACGCGAAGCGTCTGCGCCTGGGCCTCGATGTGCACGCGGAGGTCCCGCGGCTCGTCAAGGGCGACCCGCAGCGCATCCGCCAGTGTCTGCTCAATCTCCTCAGCAACGCCATCAAGTTCACCCAGAGCGGTGAGGTCAATACCGAGGTGACGGTGCTCGGCCGGCAGGACGGGCGCGTGCTGGTGCGCTTCGAGGTTCGCGACACCGGCATCGGCATCGCGCCGGAGGTGCTGCCGACCCTGTTTCAGCCCTTCGTCCAGGCCGACTCCTCCACCACACGGCACTTCGGCGGCACCGGCCTCGGCCTGTCCATCGTGCGTCGCCTGGTCGAGCTGATGGGCGGGGAGATCGGTGTCGCAAGCGAGCTCGGCAAGGGCTCGCGATTCTGGTTCGTGCTGCCGCTCGCGAGCGTCGAGGCGGGAGCATCCCGTGTCACGCGTGCCAAGGCGGGCCCGCGTGCCGCGGCACCGCGCTATGGCGGCGAGGTGCTGCTCGTCGAGGACAACCCAGTCAACCAGAAAGTCGCGCGCGGCTTTCTCGAGCGCCTCGGACTGCGCGTGACGCTCGCCGCCAACGGTCTCGAAGCGCTGGAGCACTTCGCGCAGCGGCCGTTCGCGCTGGTGCTGATCGATCTGCAGATGCCCGTCATGGATGGCTACACGGCCACGGCGCGGCTGCGGCGCTTCGAGCAGGGCCGCGCGCGTACGCCGATCGTCGCGCTCACGGCAAGCGCCATGAGCGGGCAGCGCGAGCGTTGCCTCGAGTCCGGGATGGATGACCTGATCACCAAGCCACTCGATCTCAAGCGGCTCCAGGAAGTCCTCGACCGCTTCGGGCTGCGCCTCGCCGAGACGCCCTCCGCGGGCGCGCGCAGCGCCGACGAGGGGGCACTCGAGGGAGCCGAGATCGTGCGGCTCATTTCCTCGGCCCCGGCACTGCCTTCCGTGGACCTCGCGAGCCTGTACCAGGTGATGGGCGAGGACCGCGAGTTCGCCCGGGACCTCATCGCGACCTTTGCGCACAACAGCGCCGAGTTGCTCGAGCGGCTGGGCGAGGCGGCGAGCCATGTCGAGCGCGCGCAGCTCGCCTCGCTCGCGCATGCACTCAAGGGCGCAAGCGCCAACATCCATGCCCGGGCGTTGCACAAGCTGTGCGCCGAGCTCGAGGAGCACGCCGCCACGCTCTGCGAGGCGGAGCTGCGCGAGCGCCTCGCGCGCCTGACGGCCGAGCGCAAGCGAGTGCTCGAGGCGCTCGAGCAGGTGAGCACCGGCGCCGGCTCCCAGCGGGGCACGCAGCCCGGCTGAGCGGCTGAGCAAGCGCAGCGGCCTGCCGCCGCGCGCAGCGGACCGACCCCCGCGCCTCTTTTGCCTTAGACTCCCCCCTTTCCGACCGCATCCGTGCTTCGGGAGGTCCCATGAGGATTCGTGCAAGTGCCGTCGCGCTCACCGCCGCCGTCTGGCTCGCCACCAGCGCCAGCGCCCCTGCCCTGGATCTGCAGCTGCAGGGCAAGACAGCGCTCGTCACCGGCAGCACCTCGAACATCGGCTATGCCATCGCAGCTGGCCTGCTGCGCGAAGGCGCTCAGGTGATCATCAACGCGCGCAGCCCGGATGCCGTGCAGCGCGCGGCCGCCTCGCTCAAGGCAAGTACCGGGCATGAGCCGCTGCGCTTCGTGGGCGATATGAGCAAGCCCGAGGACATCGTCCGGCTCACGCGCACCTTCCCGAATGTCGACATTCTGGTGAACAACGTGAGCGATTTCGATGCCAAGCCTTTCGAGAAGAGCACCGATCAGGACTGGCTGGATACGTTCAATCTCAACGTGATGTCGGGCGTGCGCTTGTCGCGCGCCTATCTGCCCGGGATGCGTCAGCGCAACTGGGGACGCATCATTTTCATCTCCAGCGAGAGCGCCTTGCAGATCCCCGTCGAGAGCATTCACTACGGTATGACGAAGGCCGCGGAGATCGCCGTGGCGCGGGGCCTCGCCGAAACGCTCGCCGGCACGGGCGTGACCGTCAACAGCGTGCTGCCCGGTCCGACGCGCGACCCCGCCGATCCGCGCTTTGCGCAGATGGCGCAGCGCCTGGGCAGCACGCCCGAGGCGCTCGAGCAGCAGTTCTTCCAGACCCGCCGCCCCACCTCCTTGATCAAACGCTTCGAGCGCCCCGAGGAGGTGGCTGCACTGGTCGTGTACGTAGCAAGTCCGCTCTCCTCGGGCACCACCGGGGCGGCGCTGCGCGTCGAGGGGGGCGTCGTCAAGAGTGCCTTTTGAGCGCAGTCAGCTTCGCCAAGAGCGCTCGCAGGCCAGCTGGTGCCGAGGATCAAAGCACCACGTGATAGCGGATCAGATTGCCATCGGCCTGACGCTCGCCGATGCCGATGACCACATGTCGGGTCAGCCAGTCGTGCGGACCGGTCGCAACCTCGAAGGTCGGGAAGGCTCGCAGATAGTACTCGTGGTGCGCAACGGCAGGTCCGCCGGAGAAGATCCAGGCACGGATGCGCGGCATGACATCGGGGGCCCGCCCCCACAGATAGCCGCGGTTGTGCATGAGGATCAGCGCGCCATCGTCGGCCTGCAGCATGTAACGCGCATCGGTAGCGAGCACGCCGTCGGGACGGAAAAGCGCCCAATCACCACCGCTGCCCGGGACCACGGTGCCGGAGAGCCGCGGTCCCTCGATGGTGCCTCGATCGATGTACACCGCGCCGCGCCCCGCGCCCGAGGGCATGTTCTCGATGTTCTGCACGCGCGTGAAGTGCAGGCGAACCTGGAACACGAACTCCAGCCTCACCTCGGTGGGAGTGGATGCCTCGGCGAAGATCGGTTGGACGGAAGTCATTGCGGCCTCGAAGCGCAGCGCCGGGGACTATGCTAGCCCATTGGCGGCGCCTCGGCCGGCCATAGCCAGGCGGCACCGCGCACACCGCTCGAGTCGCCGTGTCGCGGGGCAAGAATCGGGGTATCGATCGCATCCGAGAAGACATACTGGGAAAGACGCGCGGAGACCCCGCCGTAGAGCGCCTCGATGTTGGACAGGCCGCCGCCGAGCACGATCGCATCCGGATCGAGGATATTGATGACGCCCGCGAGGCCCCGCGCCAGCCGATCGAGGTAGCGATCGAGGGCGGCGCGCGCCACCGGATCGCCCGCCTCGGCCGCACGCGCCACGGCCTGAGCATCGCTCGGGGCACCCTGCGCACCCACCGCATCGCGGGCGAGCGCGGCACCGCAGAGGAAGGTTTCCAGGCAACCGCGGCGGCCGCAGTAGCAGGCAGCACCGGGCAGCTCCTCCGGGCGTGGCCAGGGCAGCCCGTTGTGGCCCCACTCCCCGGCGATGTGATGGCGGCCCGCGAGGATGCGCCGATCGATGACGAGCCCGCCACCCACCCCGGTACCCAGGATCACACCGAAGACCACGCGCGCCCCCGCCGCCGCGCCATCGACCGCCTCGGAGAGCGCAAAGCAGTTCGCATCGTTCTCGAGACGCACCGGTCGGTCGAGCGCCTGCGCCAGGTCGCGATCGAGCGGGCGTCCGTTGAGCACGATGCTGTTGGCGTTTTTCATCAGCCCGCTCGCGCGCGAGAGCGCCCCGGGCGTTGCCACACCGACGCTGCCGCTGAGCCCGCTGCGACGCTCCACGGCGAGCACCAGATCGCGCACCGCGGCGACGATCGCCTCGTAGCGCCCCGCAGGCGTTGGCGTGCGCTCGCGCGCGAGCACACGGCCATCGCGCGCAAGCGCGATCGCCTCGATCTTGGTGCCCCCCAGATCCACTCCGATTTGCAGCGCCATGGTACCGGCCGAGCGTCGAGCCCACGCGCCGCCCATGATGCGGGAGAGCTGTACGTCGGCGCCAGCGGCGCAGCGCTAATTCGTCAAGGTGCGTGCGCGTCCGAGGTCTGCGGCCTGCACGCCGGCCACCGCCTCGGCGCGCATCATCTCCGCGAGGGTATGCGCCGGCACGGCCGCGCTCATGAGAAAGCCCTGGATGGCATCGCAGCCTTCGGCGCGCAGGAAGTGCAGCTGCTCGCGAGTCTCGACGCCCTCGGCGACGATGCGCAGATTGAGGTTGTGGCCCAGCGCGATGATGGCCCTGACGATGGCAGCGGCGTCCGCATCGCTGTTGATATCGTCGACGAAGGAGCGGTCGACCTTCAGGGTATCGAGCGGAAAGCGCTTCAGATAGTTGAGCGAGCAGTAGCCGGTGCCGAAATCATCCACGGCGAGCGCGAAGCCGAATTCCTTGAGCTGCAGCAGCGCACGCCGGCCGGCCTCCGCATCCCGCATGAGCACGCCTTCGGTGAGCTCGAGCTCGAACAGCGAGGAAGGCAGCTGCGCCTGCTCGAGCGCCTCGGACAGCCGCAGCAGCGCGTCCGGACGCATGAGATCGTGGCCGGAGACATTCACCGCGAGCTGCGGCGGGCAGATGCCCGCGGCTCGCCATGCGATCAGATCGCGACACACCTGCTGCAGTGTCCAGCGGCCCATCTCCCCGATGAGGCCGGTCTCCTCCGCCACGGCGACGAAATCGGCGGTGGGGATCTGCCCGCGTACCGGATGAAACCAGCGCAGCAGCGCCTCCGCCCCCGTGATGCGCAGCGTGTGCGAGGCATACTTCGGCTGGTAGTAAACCTGCAGCTGCGCACTCTCGAGCGCTCGGCGCAGCTCCATCTCGAGCGACAGCCGCTTGAGCGCGCGGGCATTCGCACCGCTGCTGTGGATGCGGTACTGATTGCGGCCGCTCGATTTGGCCTCGTACATCGCGCTGTCGGCGTTCTTGAGCAGCGTCTGTGCGTCGCGGCCGTGATGGGGAAAGAGCGCGATGCCGACGCTCGGTGTCACGACCAGCTCGTAGCCACCCTGGCCGAAGGGACGCGCGAGGGCGTCGAGAATGCGTTCGGCGGTGCGCTCGGCGTGCTGCAGGCTCAGATCGCCGGTGAGCACCACGATGAACTCGTCACCGCCGACGCGCGCAAGCTCGGCCCGCACGGGCTCGGGAGGCTGCTGCAGGGACTCGCTCGCGAGGAACAGCTCATCGGCCGCCACCGGCTCGCCGAGCGCGCGACGCAGCCGCTCCGCGACATGCCGCAGCAACGCATCGCCCGTGTCGTGCCCGAGCGTATCGTTGATCCGCTTGAACTGATCCAGGTCGACGTACAGCAGGGCCACACACGCGTCCCGGGTAGCCGCCTGCCGCAGGGAGCGCGTCAGGAACTCTCCGATCCATTCGCGGTTCGGCAAGCCGGTGAGCGCATCGAAGTAGGCGAGACGCTGGATGCGTGCGTCGGCCTCGCGCCGCTCGGTCACGTCGCGCACGATGGCGAGCACCTGGCCGTGAGTATGCGGCAGGCAGCGGCACTCGAAGTGGCGTGTGCGATCGGGCGCAGCGCTGCGCGAGAATTCGAAGCTCGCGGCCACACCCCCGAGGGCGGCCTGCAGACACTCGCGCGCCAGCGCCCGCTCGTGCACCGGCAGCAGATCGAGCAGCTGCGCCGGAGCGGGCTCCGCGCCCTCTGCCGTGCCGCGCACGGGGTTGAGACACTGCCCGGTGAGGTCGGGGCTGTCGAGCAGGTACCAGCCGTCCGGGATCGACTGCAGCAGCGCCCCCTGGCGCTGCGCATCGACGCGCAGCCTCTCGAGCGTAGCCGCAGCCCGCAGCACGTAACGCAGGCGCTGCGCGAGCAACACCCCATCGATCGGCTTTACGATGAAGTCCGATGCGCCCGCCTCGTACGCGCGCACAACGCAGGCGCCCGTCTCCGCCATGATGACGATCGGCAAGTGAGCTCCCCCGCTCGAGCCGCGCAGCAGCGAGCACAGGCGCAGGTGGGCCTCGTCAGGGAGTGTGCCCACGAGGGCGACATCCGGTAGGCGCACGGCGCAGGCGCCGAGAGCTTCCTCGGCACTCGCCAGAAGCTGCAGCGTGTAGCCCTCGGGCGCGAGCCGGGCGCGGGCCCACTCGAGCAGGGCTGCGTCGCCGTCGACGATGAGCACACGCGCGCTCGCGGATTCGCTCACGCGTCGCTCCGCTGGGTCATGCATTTCATCCGGCTTCTTGTGCTGCTGCTGCGCCGATGCTGGTGTTTTACCGGACCCGGCAGCTGCGAGACAGATGATGGGTGCGCCCGGCTTGTGACGGATTTCGCAGCATGCGCATGCCGCGACCTTATGTCCCGTCGTCGCTTTGCATATGACGGTGCGCGCGACTTAACGCACGCGTGGCGTGTGCGCCGTGCTCCTGCCCGAGGCTTGCGCGGCGACATTCACTTGCCGGGCTTCTGGCCGCGCGCGCGCTTGATCTCCTCGCTGAGCCTGCGCATGTCGTCGAGCGTGCGCCGTGGAAAGCGCTGCGCCGGCGAATGCGGCGCCGACTTGGAGGTGTGATACGGATCCCCGCCGGGCGGCACGATCTCGGTCGTGCGCTCGATCAGCGATTCCTCGCGCAGCGCTTCGAGCGGCACGGTATCGATGTCCGCATCGGAGGTCTCCTGCGTGGCCTCGCGCTCATGCCTGGAGGATTCTTCGCTCGCGATCGAGCGAGCCTCGCGAAATCGTTCCTTCAACCGCGTGTCTCCCTTGGGACGCGGCGCAGAGCATGCGCAGTGCAACCGTTCGTGCACTGCGAGATGGCTCACGGAAATGTCGGGGTGCGGGGAGGGAGTTCGGCGACCGACCGCGGCTCGGCGCCCGAGCACGCAGTGGCGCGCCCGATGGGACTTATCCTACACGGCTGCGACAAGCGCGGCAGCGACGCTCACCCTGCTGTCGCGAGCGTGCGTCACACGGTTCCGGATATGTCGCGCTGCCGCTCGAGACAGGCATCACAAACTGTGCGTCGGCTCACTCTTGCGACCGCATACAGCATCGGCCCGCGAGCGTAGGCTGCAGCCTCGAGATCACGGGGATGGAACCAGCATGCATGCACGGCTTGGGACGCTGACAGGGATCGTCGGCGCGGCGCTTCTGCTGCCACTGCTCGCCGCCTGCGGTACGAATGCTGCAGCCGAGCCGGTCGCCCAGCAGCCCCTGATCGCCTCCGGCAGCTCCGTGCTGCACGTCGAGCGGCAGCCGCGTGGACACTTCGGGGCACCAGCCACCGTCGGCGCGGGCCATGCGAGTGGCGAACCACTGGCAGGGCTCGTGCTGTTCCTTGCAATGCGGCTCGCCGAGCACCCGCCAGCAGCTCAACTCGCGGCCACTCCCTGCGTGTCTGGGCGTACGGTCGCCTGGGAGCATCCGCGAGCGGCTCGCGCCCCCGGCGCGCACCGTCGCGACAGCGCGGGCTGTACGTCCTCGGGTTGAGGAGCACGCTCCTAGGAGACAGGGCGTGCGCGGCGGGGCGGCACGGCGCGCGTGCGCAGCCGCTGCGCAGGCGATGACGCGATCGCCGCGCGCAGCGCCGCCTGAGTGTGCTCGCGTACCACCGCCTTGATGAGCCCGAGCCGGCGTTCATCGATCTCACTCCAGTTCATGACGGCGAGCGTGTTGGCGCGATTGCTGTGGAAGGAGCTCACCTGCCCGAGGATCGCGCACGCTCGCAGCCTCGTGAGCTCGTCGTGCGCCGTGCGGTGCGTGGCGACGGCGATGAGCTGCGTGGTAGCGCTGACCACCGGCACGCCGAGGCGCTCCTGGATCAACGCCATGCCGGGACCGGTCCCATCGGCCTTGCCGCGCGCCACGAAGCGCCCCCAGGTCTCCGCCCCCACCGCCACCAGGCCGTCGGCGAGCGCATCGAGGAGCGCGTACAGCGCCTGGCGTGCCTCGCCTGCCTGATTCGTCCGTACGGCAGCCTGCGCCCGTGCGAGCGCGGGCGCGAGAATCACGGAGACACGGTCGATGATGTGCTGCGCGCAAGCGCGGTGCAGGCCTTCCTTGCTGTCGAAGTAGTACTGCAGCGCCGGAGGGTTGACGCCGGCGAGCGCTGCGATGCTGCGCGTCGCGGCATGGTCGTAGCCCTGCTCGCCGAACACCCGCAGCGCGGTCGCGATGATGCGCGTGCGGGTCTCCTCGCCGCGGGCGTAACCGCCTTGCGGGGGATGTCTGCGCGGTGCCGGGGCGGCTGCTGCCATGTCGTCCTCCTGGGCAGCCAATGTATGCCACTTGACACATAGTTTCCAGACGGACAACATCTTTCGCTCGGAATACATTCTGGCCGCAAACGCATGGCTGACGCCGACAACGACAACAAGGCAGCGCCGGCGGCACCCGCCGGCCCGCAGCGCAGCCCGCGCGTACGGCTGCTGCTCGGCGTCACGGCCGCCGTGCTGCTGCTGCTCGGGGCCGTCGCCGGCGTCCGCTGGCTGGTGCACGGACGCTTCGTGGAATCGACCAACGATGCCTACCTGCGGGCGGACGTGGTCACGGTGGCGCCGCGCGTGGCGGGCTATGTCGAGGCGATCTACGTCGCCGACAACCAAAAGGTCACGGCCGGACAGGCGCTGCTGCGCATCGACCGGCGCAACTATGCGGCGGCGCTCTCGCAGCAGGTCGCAACGGTCGACGCGCGCCTCGCCGACATCAACGCCGTGCAAAGCCAGATCAATCAGCAGGAGGCGACCGTGGCGCAGTATCGGGCGCAGCTCGCCGGCGCTCAGGCCAATGCGCGCTACGCGCGCGGGGAAGCCGAGCGCTACAAGGCACTGCGCGACCAGGGCGTGGAGACCGACGAGCACTACGCTCAGGCGGTGAACCAGCGTAATCAGACCGAGGCGGCCGAGCGGGCCGCGGAGGCGAGCGTGCGCGTGGCGCAGCGCCAGGTCGCGACGCTGCGCAGTCAGTTGACCCAGATGAGCGCACAGCTCGAGGCGGCCAGGGCTGCGAAGGATGCCGCGGCGCTCAACGTGGACGATACGCTCGTGCGCGCCAGCGTCACCGGGCGTATCGGCAACGACACCGCGCGCCTCGGCCAGTATGTGGAGCCGGGCACACGGCTCATGTCGATCGTGCCGATCCAGGACATCTACCTGGTCGCGAACTTCAAGGAGACTCAGCTGCGGCGCATGCGTGTCGGTCAACCCGCCACCGTGCGCGTCGACGCCCTGGGCCGCGACATACCGGGACGCGTCGAGAGCTTCGCGCCCGGAACGGGCGCCGAATTCGCGCTGCTGCCGCCGGAGAACGCCACCGGCAATTTCATCAAGATCGTGCAGCGCGTGCCGGTGCGGGTGCATCTGTTGGCGCCCAAGGATGTAGCCGAGCGACTCCTGCCCGGGCTCTCGGTGACAGTTTCGATCGATACCTCGGGCCGGGGCGGGCAGCCGATGTGAGCGCGGTGACCGCCGTCCCCGCGGCGTACGCCGAGCCGCATGCGAGCGCGCAGGACTGGCTGGCGGTGATCGCGGGCGCGCTGGGGGCACTCATCGCATCGCTCGACATCTCGATCGTCAATTCGGCGCTGCCGCAGATTCAGGGCGAAATCGGTGCCACCGGCACGGAAGGCACCTGGATCGGCACCGGCTACCTGGTGAGCGAGGTGGTCATGATCCCGTTGAGCGCCTGGCTCAGCCGCACGCTCGGGCTGCGCACGCTGCTGCTCACCTGCGGCACCCTGTTCACCGTGTTCTCGATGGAATGCGGCCTCAGCCACAATCTGGCCATGATGGCGGTCGGCCGGGTGGGACAGGGCTTCTTCGGCGGCGCGCTCATCCCCACCGCTCAGACCATCGTACGCACGCGCCTGCCACAGCACCAGATCCCGGTCGGCATGACGATCTTCGGGCTCATCGTCCTGCTCGGGCCGCTTCTCGGACCGGTGGTGGGCGGCTGGCTCACCGAGAACTGGAGCTGGCAGTGGTGCTTCTTCATCAACCTGCCGGTCGCCATCGCACTCATCACCCTGCTGCTCGTGGGCATGCCGCACGAGCCCGCGAATCTGCACGAGGTGGTGAATGCCGATTGGCTCGGCATCGTCGGCATGTCGGTGGGCCTGAGCTCGCTCACCGTGGTGCTCGAGGAGGGCCAGCGCGATCAGTGGTTCGATTCGGACCTGATCCGCGTGCTCACGACCACCGCGGTGCTCGGGCTCTCGGCCATGATCGTCGCGCAGTTCACGGCCCGCCGCCCGGTCATCAAGCTGCGGCTGCTCAAGAACTTCTCCTATGCGAGTGTCATCATCATCATCATCTCGATCGGGATGGTGCTGTACGACATCCTGTACGTGCTGCCGCAGTTCCTCAGCATCATCTCGGGCTACAACGCCGAGCAGTCCGGCTGGGTGCTGGCGCTCTCGGGCCTGCCCGCCTTTCTGATGATGCCGGTCCTGCCGAGAATCATCGGCCGGGCCAACATTCGCGTCGTGGTGACCTGCGGGTTGGTGTGCTTTGCCGCCAGCTGCTTCATCGACATTCACCTCACGGCGCAGTCCGCGGGCGGTGATTTCGTCGTCTCGCAGATCCTGCGCGGCTTCGGGCAGATCCTCTCCTTCATGCCGCTCAATCAGGCATCGGTCGGTGCCGTGAGCCGCGAGGACACGGCCGATGCCGCGGGCCTGTTCAACATGGCGCGCAATCTCGGCGGCTCGCTCGGCCTCGCGCTGCTCGGGGTCTTCATCGACCGGCGCGTGGAGGATCATGCCGACGTCATTCGCGAATCGGTCAGCGCCAACTCACCGCTGCTGCAGGAGCGGCTCGCGGGACAGGCGGCCTTCTTTGCCCAGCAGAACGGCGGTGACCTCGCCTACGGTCATCAGCAGGCCCTCGGCGAGCTGGCCGCGCAGATCCATCAGCAAGCCATGGTGATGACCTATTCCGAGTGCTTCTGGATCCTGGGGATCGCGCTCGTCGTCATGTTGCCGCTCGTCCTGCTGTTGCGGCCACCGCCGCGGCGCCCCGGCCCGCCGCGCCGGGCGTAAATCCGCATGCGCCGGCCCGTTGCCGTGCTGATTGGCTGCGCCGCGCTCGTGCTGTGCGGGTGTGTGGTGGGGCCGAACTACCACGGCGCGCCCGCGGTCCTGGGCACGGCACCCACATTCACCCGTGCCACACCCGAGTCCCTGTCCACCCAGCCCGCTGCGCGCTGGTGGACGGGCCTCGCCGACCCCGAACTCGACCATCTCATCGAGCTCGCGCTCGCCGCCAATCCCGACAAGCAGGCCGCCGAGGCGCGCGTGCGCGAGGCACGCGCGGTGCTGCGCCAGCAGCACGCCAACGACCTGCCGACCACCGGTCTATCCGGAGCGCTGCTGCACACCCGCAATTTCAGCACGCTCGTCGGTAGCTCCGGCTCGGGAGAAAGCGGCAGCCTCAACCTCTACGCCCTGGGCTTCGATGCCAGCTGGGAGATCGACCTCTTCGGTGCTCATGCGCGCGCCATCGAGGGCGCAGCGGCGGCGCTGTCGGGCTCGCAGGCGAGCCTTGCCGACCTGCTCGTGAGCCTCACTGCCGAGGTGGCGCAGGCCTACGTGCAGCTGCGCGACGCGCAGCAGCGCCTCGCACTGACCGAGCGCGACGCCGCCATCGAGGCCCAGGTGATCGCGCTGATGCGCGTGCGTCGCGCGGGCGGCACGGCCACCGATCTCGATGTGGCACGCGTGGAGAACCAACTCGACACCACACGGGCGACGCTCGGACCGTTGCGCGCGGCGGTCATCGAGCAGCTCGACCGCCTCGCGCTGCTCAGCGCGCAGGCGCCCGGAGCGCTCGATCGCGAGCTCGCCCCGACACGCGCGGTGCCGGCGCCCCCGGAGAAGGTCGCGATCGGCGACCCGGCATCGCTCCTGCGCCGCCGGCCCGACATCGCGATCGCAGAGCGCAAGCTGGCGCAGCAGACCGCGGCTGTCGGCGAGAACGTCGCCGCGCTCTTCCCCAAGGTCACCCTCCTCGGCGATGTCGGCTTTGCCGCCACGAGCTCGCAGCAGCTCTTCAACGGCAGCAACTTCACCTACATTCTGGCGCCGATCCTGCAATGGAGTCCCTTCGATTTCGGACGCACCCGCTCGCGCATCGCACAGGCAAGCGCTGCGCGCGATGAGGCGGAGGCGCAATACCGCGGCGCCGTGCTCACGGCGCTCGAGGATGCCGAGACCGCACTCGCCAACTACGGTCAGCAACGCATCACCGTGCAGGACCTGGCACGTGCTCAGGCCTCGGCCGAGCAGGTCTATCACCTCACGGAGATCCGCCTGCGCGGCGGCACTGCAGACACCACCGATGTGCTCGATGCCGACACGCGTCGCGTGCACGCCGAGCTGAGCTATCAGCAGGCATTGGCACAGCTCACGGAGGATTTCGTCGCGCTGCAGAAGAGTCTGGGACTCGGCTGGGTGCCGGCGCAGCACTGAAATGCGTGCCCTGGCGCTGCTGTTGGTGCTGGCGACTCCCGGGGCCCGGAGCGCCGCCGCTCACGAAAACGCTGTCATCACCGCAGGGGATGACGCGCAGCGCTGGCATGCCGAGGCGGCCCGCACCGAGATCGTGCGCGACGACTGGGGTATCGCGCACGTGCACGGCCGCAGCGACGCCGATGCGGTCTTCGGCATGGCGTACGCGCAGGCGGAGGATGATTTCCAGCGCATCGAGCAGAATTATCTGACCTCGCTCGGGCGACTGGCAGAGGCCGAGGGTGAATCCGCGGTGATGGCCGATCTGCGCCAGCGGCTGTTCGTCGACGAGAGCGAGCTGCGCCGAGATTACGCTCGCTCACCGCACTGGCTCGTCTCACTCATGCAGGCCTGGGCCGACGGGCTCAACTACTGTCTGGCGACGCATCCGGCTATCAAGCCGCGCGTGCTGCGGCACTTCGAGCCTTGGATGGCGCTCTCCTTCACGGAAGGCAGCATTGGCGGAGACATCGAGCGCGTCTCGCTGCCCGAGCTGCAGGCCCTCTATGGCGCCCCCGCTGCGCACGCCCGCGGATCCGTCGTGCCAACAGCAGTTCAAACGCGCGCCTCCAGCGCCACTCCGCAGGAGCCCGGCGGCTCCAACGGCATCGCCATCGCGCCCGCCGATACCCGCGACGGGCATGCGCTGCTGCTGATCAACCCGCACACGTCCTTCTTCTTCCGCTCGGAGCTGCAGATGACGAGCGATGCGGGCCTCGATGCCTACGGCGCGGTCACCTGGGGGCAGTTCTTCGTCTACCAGGGCTTCAACGCGCACGTCGGCTGGATGCACACGAGTACCGGCGCCGACACAGTCGATGAGTTCGCCGAAACCATCCGCGAGCAGCACGGACGACACTATTACCGCTACGGCAGCACCTGGCGCCCGGTACGCACCACCACCATCCGCGTCCGCTATCGCACGGCGGGCAAAACGCTCGCCACGCGAACGTTCACGACCTACGCCACGCAGCACGGGCCCATCATCCGTGAGGAGCACGCAAGGTGGATCAGTATTGCGCTGATGAATCGCCCGATGGAAGCGCTGGAGCAATCGTACCTGCGCACCAAGGCCAGTGACTTCGCCGCGTACCGCCATGTCGCGCAGCTGCAGGCGAACTCCTCGAACAACACCGTCTTCGCGGATTCGAAAGGTGAGATCGCGTACCTGCACCCGCAGTTCGTGCCGCGCCGGGATGATCGCTTCGACTATACACAGCCGGTGGACGGTGCCGATCCGGCGACCGACTGGCACGGGCTGCATCCGCTCGACACGCTGCCTGAAGTGCTCGATCCGCCGAACGGCTGGATATTCAACACCAACGATTGGCCGTACTCGGCTGCCGGTCCTTACAGTCCCAGGCGCGCGGACTACCCCCGCTACATGGACACGGTCGGCGAGAATCCCCGGGGCGTGCATGCCACCTTACTGCTGACCGGACGCAAGGCCTTCACCCTCGAATCGCTTGCGGCGGCCGCCTACGACCCCTACCTGCCGGAGTTCGCGCAGCTGATACCCGCTCTGGCGCAGGCTTACGATGCGCTACCGCAGGCCGATGCACTCAAGGCGCGGCTGCGGGAGCAGGTGGCGCTGCTCAGAAGCTGGGACTTTCGCTGGTCGGATCATTCCCTGGCCACCTCCCTCGCCGTCTTCTGGGGCGATGGGCTGTGGATGAGCCTGCAACCGCAGGTGCCGCGCGGCCACTCGCTCTACGATGCGCTCGCGAGCGCCCCGCCGCGGCGCCAGCTCGAAGCCCTGGCCGCAGCCTCGGACCGCCTGTCCCAGGACTTCGGCAATTGGCGTACCCCCTGGGGGGAGATCAATCGCTTCCAGCGCACGAGCGATGCCATCGCGCCGCAGTTCAGCGATTCGGCGCCCAGCATCCCCGTGCCATTCACCTCCTCGCGCTGGGGCTCGCTCGCCTCCTTCGCTGAGGCCGACGGGGCCTCGGTCGCGGCCCCAGCAACCAAGCGCCACTACGGCACCACCGGCAACAGCTTCGTCGCGGTCGTCGAGTTCGGGCCGAAGGTGCGGGCACTCGCGGTCACGGCCGGAGGCGAGAGTGGGGATACTCACTCAGCGCACTTCGACGATCAGGCGATTCGCTACGCTCGTGGCGAGCTGCGCCCGGTGTACTTCTACCCCGCCGATCTCGAGGGTCACATCGAGCGGCGCTATCACCCAGGCGAGTCGCTCACGGCGCAAACGCCTTGAGGAGCATTGCTGCGGCGCAGTGCCGCGCTCCCTCGGCAGGCGCTGGCCACCGCCGCCATGCGACGGTGGCCAGCAGTCTCTAGTCCACCTTCACCCGCGTCGCACTCACCGTGCCGACGATCACGAAGGCCACCGGGGCGCCGCTCGTGTCGAAGATGGGATTCTTCGTGCCGTCGTTCACGTACTGGGTGAGCCGGAACGTTCCGCTGTACTCATCCGCATGATCGCTCAGCGTGATGGTTTCCTCGATGTTGGTAGGGCCAAATGCCTTGAACATCTCGTCGATGCCGCCCGGAATCTGCGACCAGGAGTCCGTGGCGCCGGGATGGTAGTCGGGAATCCATGACAGCGCCCAGTGATTGAGCTTGTAGGTCGAGCGCCCGGTCTGCTTCCAAATACCCATGCAGAAGCTGCCGCTCGCCGGGGTACGACCGGAGTTCATGAGCTCGGTGCCGTCATCGTGCCAAGTGACGAAACCCGCATCGACCGGCGTACCGTTCGTGAAAGGCAGGGCGTTGGGCGGGGCCCCGGAGCCCACGTCCCCTTCGGCCGTGAAGGTGAACTTCCACAGACCCGTGATCGCGGCGATGTTGAATGGACCGTACGAGGTCCGCAGCAGCGCGCCGGCTGCGTCGTTGCGATAGACCATGGGCTTCATGCCTGCCGCGGCGGGCCATTCCGGACCGCAGCCCGCCATCGCCCGTTCGCCGAGCAGCGCCAGCCCTGAAAGCGCGGCGAGGGCCATCATCGATCTAATCGAGACCTTCATTGTTTGCTCCTTTGTCGTTGGTTGAGTTGCCTGGGGTGGCCGCTTCGTTGCCGCCCAGCCTCGAAGATCCGCGCCCTGCCGGCCGGCCGCCGCGAGTTTCCGACGAATGAGGGAAATGGCGGATCGAGTGCATCCGCCGGAGGAATGAATGCGTTGGCAAGGCGACGAGCCATGCGCCGAAACCCATCCCTTTGGGTGGCGTACCGAGCAGCCAGGCGTGACTTGCCCGCCGCAGCTTGGCTAGTATCGAGCGGCGCGCCGTGATGACGCGCAACACCGGCCGACCGAGCCGGCGCAGGCGAGGAACAGCATGAACACGGCCATCGTCTCGGGACCCTATCGTCGCGTACTGAACCTCGATCGAATCCGCGGCCTCTACAACGGATTCGGCTACATCTTCGTCCTGTGTCAGATCCAGAATCTCTGGTGGACGACCCAGGCAACGCTTCCACTGCTCGTCGCCGGGCACGCGGCCGCCTTCGGCCGCGGCTTTCTCTTCATCGGTTGGTGGACGTTCGCCGCGATGATCCCCGGCCCCACGCTGATCCCACCCGTCGTCAACCTCGCACCGCGCGCCGGACTGGGGCGCCTCCTGTGTCTGCTGGGGCTCACCCTGCCGATGTCCTGGTGGTGCCTGGCGGTCATCGATCAGGTCCATTTCAGCTGGAACTGGTCGAGCCTCGGCTTTGCACTCGATGGTCTGCTGACGACGGGCATCGTGGTCGGCGTGTGCGCCTATCACAGCGCCACTCGCGAGGCCGAGGACGCACTGCTCAGCGAGCGGATCAGGCGCACGCGGCTCGACTCCGACCTCATGCAGGCGCAGCTGCAGCTGCTGCGGGCGCAGATCGAGCCACATTTCCTGTTCAACACGCTCTCGGTCGTTCGGGCGCTCGCGCGCAGCGACCGGACCGCGACCGTCACCATGCTCGATAACCTCATCCGCTACTTCGAGGCGGCGCTGCCGCGAATGCGCGAAAGTGAAGTGACGCTGACCCAGGAACTGGAGCTGGTCGAGGCCTACCTTTCCATCTATCGGACGCGAATGGGCAGCCGCCTCGTGTATGAGCTCGACGCACCCGAGGAGCTCGGCGGCATCCGGATCCCGTCGATGATGCTGCTGACTCTGGTCGAGAACGCTCTCAAGCACGGTGTGAGTCCGACCGTCGAGGGCGGCCTCATTCGCGTGAGCGCGGCCTTTGAGAAGGATCGTCTGCTGCTGCAGGTGGCCGATTCGGGGCGCGGGCTGGATGTGCGCCAGGGGCACGGCACCGGCCTGGCCAACATCCGCCAGCGACTGCTCATGATGTATGGAAACGACGCGCTGCTGACGCTGCGCCGCGCCGAGCCGCGCGGCATGGTGGCGAGCATCCATTTGCCGGCGCTTTGACGCCGCGAGGCTCACGTGACAGCTCGAACGGCGCCCACGGGCATGCGACCCGCCGCAGTAAGTTCGCTCCCGCCCAGGGGAGCCAGGACCGGCTTCCTCGGGGCGGTGCTCGCTACAGTCACATGGCGGGCCCTGCTCGTCACACAATCCATGGCGATCCTGTTCGCCGTATATCCCTGGCTCGAGCAATGGCATCGGCCCGCGCAGCCGCGGCTGCTCCGGAGCCTGCTGGGTGAGGCGCTCGTCGCCTTGCTCGTGATGCTCTCGGCGCTCGCCTGCGATGAGGCGGTACGGCGCGGCGCGCGCGTGTGGCGCGCATTCATCGCCGCGATGCTCTGCGCTTCCGCCCTCAATGTCCTCGCCCAGTGGGTGCTTAACGCCACCTTCGGTGTCAACGATCAGCCACGCGGCTTGCTCGGGGGTATGAACGCATTCTTCAGCGTCGGGGCTGAGTGGGGTACCGCGGTCTTGGTGTACGTCAATCGCCGCAGCGCCCAGCGCTTGCTCGCGCGCTTGCGAACTGGTGAGCTCGAGCGCCTTCAGGCCGAGCGGCGCCTGGTGAGTTCGCGCCTGGCGGCAGCCGAAGCCCGGATCGATCCGGCCGTCGTACTACGACAGCTCGCCGAGGCCCGAAACCTCTACGCCGTGGGCGGTTCTGGAGCCGACGAGCAGCTAGATCACCTGATCGCGCAACTGCGCCAAAGCGTTGCGCGCAGCGTTTCCTCGGGACCGTTGCAGGAGGGGCAGGCATGAGCGGCCCCGGCGCAGTGATCGCCGAGGACGAGCCGCTCATCCGACAGGAAGTCCGGCAGATGCTCGGCCAGCTGTGGCCGGAACTGACGATCCTCGCCGAGGTCGGCGATGGTATCGAGGCCCTTGCGGCCCTCGAGCGCTGCCGTCCCGATGTACTGTTCCTCGACATCCAGATGCCTGGCTTGAGTGGCCTCGAGGTCGCCGAGCGCCTGAGCGGGCGAGCGCACGTCGTGTTCATCACCGCCTTCGACCGTTACGCCGTGGCAGCCTTCGAGCACGGTGCGCTCGATTACGTCCTCAAGCCGATCTCGCTCGAGCGGATGCAACTGACCTTGGAGCGGCTGCGCGGGCGCTTGCGCGAGCCGCCTGCCGACCTGGGGCGCATCGCCGAGCTGCTGAAGGAGCTTGCGCCACCGGAGTCGAAGTACCTGAAATGGCTGACCGTCCCTCACGGCGCAGAGCTGCGTGTGGTTGGCGCAAGCGAGATCTGCTATTTGCGCGCCGAGCAGAAGTACACCACCCTGGTGACGGCGCAGGGCTCGTTCCTCCTGACCGCCTCGCTGCGTCAGATGAGGGAGAAGCTCGATCCGCAGGTCTTCTGGCAGATCCACCGCAGCATCGTCGTGAACGTCGGGGCCATCGACCGCATCTACCGCAGCTTCCGCGGCGCGCTCGAAGTCAAGGTGAAGGGGTGCGAGGAGCTATTGCCGGTGAGCGCCGCGCACGCGCACCTGTTTCGCGAGTCACGCTAACTGGGCCGTGTCGAGCTACGGTTTGGGCGGGGCGATCGTGATCTTGCCGTTCTCGATCGGGTTGCGATCGTTCTCGCAGCTCCATCGCAGCATTCGGTCCTGATCGATGCGTGTCCATTCGATGGAGACCTGCCAGGGATGGGCGAAGCGCAACGGGTCGTCGATCGTGAGCTCATCCTGCATGGCATTGGGCCCGTGCATGCTCACGCGCTCCGTAAAATGGGCCTGCTCGCTCAGATCGGCGCTCGGAAAGAATGAGAAGGGCAGAATGGGCCCCGGCGTCACCGAGATGGTATCGATGACCAGCGTCGATCCCTCCCAATGCCCGACCGAGTTGCCGGTCTCGGTCGGCCACAAATCCTCCTTCTTGGGGTGTCCGCGCCCGTCCGTGTAGACGTGGCGGAAGTCCCCATCCTCGTACAGGAAGAGCGTCTCCTCGGGGGTTATCAATATCTGAAAGACATGAGGCAGCTCCAGCATGGCCGGGAACGGTGCATCGCCGCACATCTTGCCCGGCGTTGCGGTGCTTCTCGCCGTGGGTCGATGCGCCTGCGCCCATTCGGGCTTGTATGGCGGTTTGGCCGCCAGCTTGAAGTACTTGGTGAGGCTCTCCTGCCCGCTCTTGTTCTGGAAGTTCACCGGGTAGCCCGATAGATGCTCGGAGTCGACGGCGAGCTTCGACTCCCACAAGCCATTCCAATTCGGCAGCTGAGCAAAGATGCGCACCCGATCAGCCGCGGTGTCGTCCCTTGCATAGGCGGGCGCCAGACCCAGCAGCAGCGACAATGCGATCACCGCCCGGACGCTCATGACTGTGGAGCCGCTGCGGTCTCGAAAGGCCGCCCTGATGCATCGGTACCGGAGACGAACGAGCCTCCGTTGGAGCCGTCCTTCGCGGGATTGATCACGATCGTCACCTTTGCGCCGGGCTTCAGCGTGCCCGGGCGCCAGCCCTTGCGATACAGCTGCGACGGTGAGCCCATCTCGACGCTCCACTCGATGCTCGTGCCCCCCGATGGCACGAGGATCTGGATCCAGCAGTGGGGATTGGTCCACTCGAAGCCCTTCACCGTTCCGGTGAGCGTGATCGATTTGGTGGCATCGAACATGGCAGCCGAATGATGTGCCAGGCAAGGCGACATCGCGATCGCGCCAGCCACGCCGAAGGTGAGCCAGGCCCAAGCAGCGCTCGCAGCCGTGCGGTTTGCGACACGCATCGTGCGGGTCGAGCTGCTAGGGGTGCTTGTAGAGCGCGACGATGCCCGCGGCTGCCTTGGTGTGACCCTGGAGCTTGGCGAGCAACTCATCGCGCGTGAGTCCGGGGGGCAGCGCCCCCGGCTCCAGATCGGTCGCAATGAGCGTGAACGTGTAGTGGTGCGGAGCGGTATCGGGCGGGGGACACGGTCCGAAGTAGGTGCTTCTGTTGACGATGCTCTTGCCGCCGACGTACTTGCTGGACGGCTTGCTGACCTCGCCCTCGGCAAAGCCGTCGACCGTTGCGGGAATGTCGTAGGCAACCCAGTGCACGACCCCCAGGCCGTTTCTACCCTCCGGGTCGATGAGCAAGAGCGCGAAGCTCTTGGTCCCCGCTGGGGCATTGCTCCAATGCAGCGCCGGTGACACGTTCTCGCCCAGGCAGTTGGGGTTGGTCTTCAGGTCGCCCGTGTAGCGCAGCGGCAGCATCGTGCCGTCCTTGAACGTAGAGGAGGTGAGCGTAAAGGGCTCGGCGGCGAAGGCCGAAGTGGCGATACAGAGCAGGGCCAGTGTGGCGGCACAGCCGCGCGGCGGACGACCAGCGGATATCATGGGAGCTCTTCCTTCGTTCTGGTGACGACTTGGCTTCAGTATACGCGCTGCCCCGGCAATGCTGCCGACCGTTGCTCACCGCAACAGAGGTCTCTGGCGATGCGACCAAAGCGTGGACTGTAGACTCTGCGCGCGTAACGGCCGCGGAATCTGCAAGCACTTGTACGTAGGCCGCTCGCACATCCCCTCGAATCGTGAGCCCTGCACGTTCCGCCATCATGCGGCTGACTAGAGTCACGCTGCGGCGTTCGGTGCTGAGCACATCTCGCGTCGCAGCAAGCCGCGGCAGCGGCCGATTCGTTCGAGAGCGTGGCGAGCCAGCACAGCCGACCTCGAGTAACACCGATGCAGTCACGACAACCTGGGACCCCGCCCGCCGTCGCCGCAGCCGTGATCGGGCTCGCCGTGCTGCTGGCAACGGCGATGCTCGTGGCGCGTATCCTCGTGGGCAGCTTCGCTCGGATCGAGACCGACGAGATGCGCCAGAAAGCGATGCAATTGGTGCAGGCGCTCGATGCCGATCTGCGTCAGCTCGATGTGAGCAACCGTGATTATGCGGATTGGGACGATGCGGTTGCCTTCCTCCACACGCGCGACCCGCTGTTCGTGGCGGCAAACTTCACGCGCGAGACGCTCAAGGGAATGCATGTCGATGTCGTCCTGATCGCCGATGGCCAGGGCCTGGATGTCTACTCCGGCTATTACGATCGTGCGCGCGATATCGTGGTATCGCCCGCGCCCGGGCTCGATCTCGAGCCGCTGCGTCGATTCATCGGCGTTGGTCGCCTCGATGCCCTGTCTGCTGCGCAGAGAATCCTCCGCACCCCTTCCGGACTGATCAGTGTGGCGGCGCGTGAGATCCGCCATACCGATGGCACGGGTCCCAGCGGCGCGACCTTGCTGTTCGCCCGCTTCATCGCCGACGCGGAGCTACAACGCATCCAGCAGACGAGTCAGATGCCCCTGCGCATGAGCTATGTCGACCGGCCGGACTTCCAGCACCTTCCCGCTCCCGTCAGGTCCTGGGCGCTCTCCGGTGCCGGCGCCGAGAGCTTCATGGCTTGGCCATTGGATCGCAAGCAGATCGCGGCCTATGCCCTGCTTCGCGGGGTCGACGCCGCGCCGCTCGCGGTGCTCTCGACGGTGGCCCCGCGCGAGGTATTCGCGCTGGGTTTTCGAACAACCGCCTACCTCCTCGGCGTGATCCTCGCATTGGCGAGTTTCTGCGGCGGCCTCGCCATCTGGTTCGTGGTACGCCTGCGGCGCAGCTTCGCCCGCCAGCATGCGACGGAGGCTCGCTACCGGCTCATCGGC